>JAISNF010000475.1 GCA_031276415.1 Planctomycetaceae bacterium | reverse complement strand
TAAATCGCCGCCCATGGATTGATATTGTTGCTGCTTTGAATATGACGGTTCCTGGTATCATTGCCCATCAATCGGCTTTGAAAGACGGTGAACTACTCAAAATTCCGCAGTACTCGTATTAACAAGTTATACGTCGCAAGCTTACAAATAGTTCCTCTGCACGAAAACTATGGGACTTTATTTGATTGTTATCGTCCCTGTATGACTTGAGGCAACTTCTAAAAACTTTAGATAAAATCGGCTAAAATTGATTGATTTCAGTCAATTTTAGCCGATCAAAAAAATGGGTTTTTAGAAGTTCACAGCGGAGTTTACCCCGCGCTTTGTGCGTAAAATCCTGTTAGCACAGGACAAACCCCACTGTTAATAAATTCCGTTAATATACTTCTCACATTTGACAATTCGGTTTTCGTTTTTGGACAAAATTAACAGATTTTGACTGGATCAACAGAACAGGATTGGCAACTAGAATATTCTAGGTGATATTTTCTAACAAAACCGAATTTTAAAGTGTAATGAGTATATTACAAACAATTTTTTCGGAATAATGCTAATGCCGCTGCTCCGGCAAGTCCGGCATGGTAGCCAAGTCCGGTTTGCTCAAGTTTCACAGAAGAATTGGCACTTCGGAAAAGATGCGAACGGAAGGATTTTTCCAGCGAAGGAAAAAGAAGATCAAATGATTGCATAACACCACCACCAAATATCACCGCCTCCAAATTCAAAAGATTAACCGCATAACTTGCCGCTTTGCCAAGAAGTGTGCCGGTCGTTTCCATAACAGATAGAGCAATTTCATCGCCGCCACTCGCTAACTCCGCAACTCTTTGCGCTGTGTAAGTTTGCGCCGTGTAAGACGGTAAAATAGGAACTCGCAATGTTGGATTCAACCTCTGTTGCTCCTGAAGTTTCCAAGCATATCGTTTGGCAATCCCAGGTCCGGCGGCTTCCGCTTCAAGACAACCAAAATGACCACATCCACATTGAATCGGCGGTTGGCAACCGTCAATAAAATCCACAACACCAAAATGACCAATCTCTCCAGCACCACCAAAATGCCCCGAATAAACCTCGCCACCCAAAATAAGACCACCACCAATACCATTGCTAACCGTTACCCAAAGAAAATCATTCAATTCCCGACATTTCCCAAACTTTTTTTCCGCCAATGCACAAGCGTTAACATCATTTTCAATCGCAATTGGTTTGTTGCCATACCGTTCGGAAAGAATTTTGGCTATCGGAAAATCAGAAATCCCCGAAAAACAAGCGTAAATCCAAATTCCGTTTTGAGAATCCGCCAAACCGGGAATCGTAACTCCAATACGTTCAAATGAAATATTCCCCAGTTCCGAAACAGCATCATCAATCAGTGTGAGAAGTTGCTCACGATCACAATCAGACGCCAAACTCCGATACGCCGCCGAATATATCTCAAATCGCGAATCGTCAGCAAACAACAATGCGGCAATCAGTTTCGAACCGCCAATGTCCAACCCAAGAATATTCATTAAAAGAAATTTTTCAGTAAATTTTTGGTAAGGGAACTTCTAAAAACCACAAATTTGTTTTTATTAACCACAGAGAACACAGAGAGCACAGAGGAATTTTTTTTAATTGGAATCAAAACGTTATTTAATATTTGACTTTTAATCTAAAATAAATTTTTTAAATTTTTCTCTGTGTTCTCTGTGGTTAAATAATCTGTGCTTAAATAAAAAGCCGGTTATTAAAAGTTATCGTAAATAATTTTTTGATTCTTGCCGTTTTTTATCAATAAATCAATCAAATCAATAACAAAAGAATCGCCGACAACAAAATAATCCGTTGTCAGCGATAAATAACGATAAATAAATAAATAATAAATCAAAACAATTTCAATTAATCCCGTGGTCGGACTGCTCCAGTCAAACCGGCGTAATCAACACGATCTTCAGGATGCCAGAGTGGTAAGCCTTTGCGGACACGTTCTGCTAAAACTTCCAACTTTGCCGGAGAACCCGCCGGCGCATCGGTCGGTCGGAAATCTTCAGTAACAACAGGAATAAACTCTTCGTCATGCCCTGTTTCCAATATCGTATCAAACACGTTTTTCATACACTCACCTCTCGTCTTCTTTTCGCCCCTCTTGGCGAAGTTAATTAGTGATCAATTAAAAAATCAATTGAAAAATTCAATTACCCCAAAAACTAATTCACAAAATATAAATTTCAACAAAACCTGACTCAATTAACCTAAACGTAAATGAATATTCGGCTTCAAATGTTGTTTTCATAACATAACACTCGCTAAACATTGGAACAGTCTTTATTTTATAATTATAATATAATTATAGACAATTTCTGAAAATTTTTCTTTATTGATTTATGATTGTCTAAAATAATTCAAATAAACTGTTGTCAGCAACCGTGTTTTCATTGTTTCGGGATTATGTTACGGCGATTTGCTTAATTTTGTTTTGTGCAACGTGTTACATCGTTTTCCCAACGTGCAATAATAGACCGCCAAACATAAATCATGTTACGAGCAACTTTTACAGAAATTAAATTTGTCGAAACAAATTTAATTTACCTCTGTGGTTATCGGTCAATACCGAATATCAACTTGAGAGGGAAATCATGTTTTTCAACACGATTAATTGCTACCGTGCGGCGCATACCATCAGCACACGGCACTAATTATAGAAAACGCCAAATGTCCGTCAAGAGATATTTTTCTCTCTAAAAAAAATTTTTTGAAAAAAAATCTATTCCGGTTCGAAAATTTAATTTAATTGAGCGTATTCTAATTCAATTTTGCACTTGAACAACCGCCCCCTTTTACAATTTTGTGGTTTTTTCGGGAAAAAGTCAGAACAATTTCATCTTGGCAACAACTTGACCGCAAAAAAACAAGAAAATAGAGAAAATAAGCAAGATATTATAGAAAATAAAGAATCAAAAGAATCAATTTTCAATGGAAAATTTTTTGAGGTTGTTTTTTCAATGCTAAAATAGTAAACTATCGCTTTCAATGACTTTCAATAACTTTCAATAATTATCATTTTAGGGAACTTCTAAAAAACACAAATTTATTTTTATTAACCACAGAGAACACAAAATTCACAGAGGAAATTTTTATGAAACGTTTGGGAATTTTTTTTATTCTTAGTTTTGTTTTGTTTTATCTTGATGCGGTTAAAACAGAGCGGATTGCGGCTCAGGAACAGAGATCGGAACGGCGTGATCGAAGCCGTGAACGCGGTGATCGTTCTGATCGTCCGCCTTTTGACCGTCCGTCTTGGATGCAAGGCGGAGAAAATCCGCGACCGCCTCGAATGTCCGGCAACAGCGGTAATGATCGTCCGCCATGGATGGGCAGGAACATTGGCTCCGGCGGCGAACCTTCACGGCAAAACAGCACAGAACGAAATGAACGCTCACTCGGAATGCTTCGTTCAATGGATACAAACGGAAATGGTAAACTGGAACTAAATGAAATACCGGAATATCGGCGCGGTTTTGTTTCCATGATTGTAACACAAATGGGTGGTGATCCGAACAAAACGATTGATCTTGCCGAATTAGCACGAAAAGCCTCAACATCCGCCCGTTCTTCACAAAGATCAACTTCGTCAACATCGTCAGGCAATTCCTCTGATTCCGCCAGACAAACGGCGGCGGCGACGGCGGTGGCGGATCCGTTGGTTCCTTATTTTGGAGAAAATGAGGAACCGCAATTAACGGTGTTGGCTTTTGGACAACGTGAACCGCAAGAAAAAACCACTGTCACCGCAACAACAAATTCGGTTGTTGCCGTCAGCCAATCGGATCGGATTTTACGTTCGGCACGGGAAATTATGAATAAATATGACAAAAACAAAAACGGAACTCTTGATAAAGACAAAAACGAATGGATGAGTTCTTTACCGTTTAAAACGGATATTGCGGACAAAAACCGAGATGGTCGGATTTCCATGACGGAATTATTGGACACGCTCGGCGGTAAGGTTAATGTTACAACAGGAGCCGCTGCCGTTTCAACGAAACAATCGGAAGCGTATGATCGTTTACCGGAAGGAATGCCGGATTGGTTTTTTGAGCGGGACAAAGACAAAGACGGACAAATTTCGATGTTTGAATACGCTAATGGACAAGCGTGGACGGAAATGAAAGCAGATGAATTTCAATTTCTTCTCGATAAAAATAACGACGGAGTGGCGACTGTTTCGGAAATTATTGAAGGATTGAGACAGTACGCTGAAGAAATGCGTTTGAAAGAAGAACAAGCCAAACGTGATATTGAACGCCGTAAGGGAGTTTCAGCAACAAATTCAACTGCCGTACCGCAACCGGAAGGGCAACCATCTTCTGTTCCGTCGCCGTCTCCAAATCAAAATCCAAATTCTCCGTCGCCTTCTCCGCCGTCTGCTCCATCTGCAGCAACACCTCCATCAGTAGTTCCGGCAGGAGGTGTACCATCGGCAGCAACGTCGCCGGTAACAACATCGCCGTCTTCGCCATCGGAAACTTTTCCGAACTGGCGACCATCCGGTAATGTTCCGGCAACATCACCAAATACAAATTCAAATACAAATTCAAGTGCAACTCAAAATATAAATCCCAATACAACCGCCGCTCCGTATTCCTCCGACAGAACAGGTTCTTCCGATTCGGAACGCCGACCACGAAATCGTTCCGGTTATTCACGTTCCCGTGAACGTTGAACAGCCGCTCAGATTTACCGACAGATTTTACCGAAAAAAAATTGATACAAATTCATCAGCCGCATTTTTTATTTGACCACAAACCATAAACTTTAATTATGAAACGGATTTCAAATAGTGATGGATTTCTGAAACTAATTGTCTGGAGCATTTTGTTTCTGGTGGTAACATTAATTGTTTGGCATCGTGTGGTTTTTCAATTATTTGATAATTTTTTTGGAACATCTGTTTCTTCGGTGATTGAAGAGCGTTTGAAGGAACCTTTGAGCAAACCGTTGGAGCCGCCGCAAAAACGCAACGATTTTATGTTATCCGGCGAGGATGATAGCGTTACAACTCCTTCCGAAGCCGCCAGAGCCGATCTTCTTCGTAACAATGTTCATTTACAACCGGTTCATTCCGCAACACAAAATCGTTATACAAATCAATACATTGTTCCAAACAGCGAGCCGGAAATTGTAACCCGCGGAGCGGCATTAAACCGGAAAGAAATTCCGTCTCTTGCGATTATTGACGGTGCGGGTTCCGTTCAACCGGAGCCGAAACCGGAATCGGAAATGGTGTTACCGAAAATACGTAACCGTTCAAAACTTGATGAAATAGCACCGATGGTTACACTTTCCGGCGGCTCGTTCCGAATGGGAAATGATACGGCGATTGAACGTGATCAAAAACCGTCACATCTTGTTCGGATTGACGCATTTCGTATGGATTGTTACGAGGTTACAAACCGGCAGTTTCAACTTTTTGTACAGGAAACAAAATATCGGACAACCGCAGAACAATACGGTTGGAGTTATGTTTTTGATTTTGAACGAAAAATCTGGGTGCGAATGGTTGGAGTTTGTTGGTGGAATCCGTCGGGCAAAAATCCGCTTGGCGGTGCGGAAAGTGCAACAGTTATTGCCATGTATGATTTTCCGGTTGTTCATGTAACGTGGGAAGACGCACAGGCTTTTTGTAACTGGTCAGGCAAACGGTTGCCGAGTGAGGCGGAATGGGAATATGCAGCCAAAGGCGGTTTTGTTGATGTTTTATATCCTTGGGGAAACCGGCATCAAGTCAATAATCGTTTCATGGCAAATTACTGGCAAGGTTGGTATCCGAACGAAAATTCTGTTGCTGACGGATTTTTATTACAATCTCCGGTTGCTTCTTTTCCGGCGAACCGTTATGGATTATTTGATCTTGGCGGCAATGTTTGGGAATGGTGTGGAGATCGTTATCGTGCCGATTATTACAGTCGCAGTGCGTTGGATAATCCGCTTGGTCCTTCGTCGGAAGAAGGAGATACTGTGTCAATAACATTGTCGCGGATTCGTAAGGAAAACGGGCGATATGTTGAAGAGGAATATGAAGGAACTAAAGATATTCCGTTTCGGGTTCTGCGCGGCGGTTCCTTTTTAAGTGCGGAAAACAGCGATGCCGGTTATCGTACAGCCGCACGCGGTTATCAACCGCAATCACTTTCCTTTTCGGATGTCGGTTTCCGTTGCGCAGAATAATTCCAAACAAATATATCGTTCATTAATTTCACAATATAATTTCATAACATTTTCATCACCGGTTATTTTAGGTAACTTCTAATAACCGCCCTTTTATTTAAGTACAATTTATTCAACCACAAAGAACACAGAGTTCACAGAGAAGAAAAAATTAATTTAAAAATATTCTGTGTTCTCTGTGGTTAATAAAAATAAATTGTATCTGTTCACGGATATTTTTGTATGTTCTTTTTTATTTTTTTATTTTTGTTATTATATGGGTGTATGGAATTTTTTCGTGGAATTTTTGAACAATCGGAATTGCTAACTTCGCTTCGAGCGGAGTTGGAGCGTTTGACTATTGAGAACGCTAATTTGAAGGCACGTATTGCGGTTCTTGAGAAGAATTCCGGTAACTCCTCTAAACCGCCGTCTTCTGATATTGTCAAACCTGATATTGTCAAACCTCCGCCTGATTTTTCACCACACTCATAAACGTCGCCGCAAAATTGGCGGGTGAAAAACCTTTTATTGTTTTGTTAATCCAGCAATAGGGAGTCTCCCTGATAAAATATTCCCGCAACAGCACCAGTGATAAGACATGCTAATGTTGCGGCAATTAAGCTCTTC
>JAISNF010000436.1 GCA_031276415.1 Planctomycetaceae bacterium | reverse complement strand
ATGTAGCGATTGAAACGCGATTGAAGTCCGGGATTGGAATCTATGAATTGTTGCATTTCCGCCGAATACCCGGCAAGAATCACGACGAGACGGGTGCGATTGTCTTCCATTCGTTTGAGTAAAGTAGCAATCGCTTCTTTCCCATAGTCGTTGTCGCTTTTAGAAATCAGCGAATAAGCTTCGTCAATAAACAAAACACCGTCCAATGCCTCGTCTATTATTTTGTTGGTTTTTACTGCCGTTTGCCCAACATATTCGGCAACCAGCCCCGAACGGTCGGTTTCTACCAAGTGGCCTTTGGTGAGTATGCCCAGACTTTTATAAATATCTGCAACAATACGGGCAACGGTTGTTTTCCCTGTTCCCGGATTGCCAGTAAATACACAATGGTATGATACGGAGGATGTTTTTAAACCTTTTGCTTCCCGTGCCTGTTGAATTTTGATGAAATTGGTCAGGGTTTCGATTTCTTCTTTCACGGAAGACAATCCTATAAGTGATTTGAGTTTTGCCGTTTCCGGTTTTTTCGTTTTTCCCGGTGTGGCACGCGGTTTGTTCAGGGTTGTGTTATTTTCAGCTTGTCCGGGTTCATTGTCGGAAATCACGACATTACCCCCAACACCCACAATTGACGTTTTTTGAGATAAGTTCAAAATTTTACTTAGCCATTCGGCTTCTATTTCGTTAACCGTACCGTCTGCTTTTGCTGTGATTGACGCAAATCGATAAAGTAAAATAAGATATTGTTTTTGCAGTTCCGGATTGTATTCACGGAGTACTTTTGAAATGATAAATTTTTCTTCCATATCCGGAATGGAATTTGTAAGTATAGCCGTTTTAAGCCGGTTGATATATTTTTCGGCCGAATCAACAAGCGATTTATTGACTGCTGTATTTAAAGTTACAAACGATATTTTATCCAACCCACTTGTTCCGGTAAACAAAAGCAGCAGTCCAAATCCTTCTTTTGTGTCCAAATCTATCGGATGATTGAGTTCTATGTAACACTTGGTTATGTCTATCAAGAACAGAGTTCGTAATTTTTCCGAAAAATCCGTGCAATCTTTACCACTGATATTTAACCTTATTTTCACTTTATTTTCGGCGTGCGACTGAAACGCTCCGTCTTTTTTCAATGTTTCAAATAAAATTATAATTTTTTCAACCGCACCGTTTATTGTGTCGAAATATGATTCCGATATATCAAAATGTTGTTGCGGCTCGTCCCCGTTGCCAACGTTTTTTCTGTTTTTCCATGTTTGATAAATCCGCACAAAAGATTCTGTCGCCAATTTATCGCTGACATAATATAAAAGTCCGAATTTTTCAATCGTGAGTTTGCCGTATTCAACCAAAGGACGACGGGGATTGTATGAGTATCGTTTGTCCGGTTCTCCATTGTTGTTTACATATTGATAAGTATAATTTCTTAGAGATGCGTCTTTCGGCAATGGCTCATCTTCAATAAAGCGTTGTTTTGAATATTCAAAATCAATCGTCTCAAGCGGAAAAACTTCAAAATCGAAAGAGGATCGGGCTTTAATAATATATTGAGGATATATGTAATAAATGTCGCCCTGCCAATCTCTAAACATGGGAATATCGAAAAAAGATTTTATATAATTAAAGACCCCCGTATCAAAGTTGACAACTTTTCGTTCTACTGATATTTCCGCGGAAGATTTTAATTCGGTATTTCGTACCGACGAGGTAATTATCCATATTTTTTCACTTGATATTAATTTTTCGAAACGTTCACACAGCTTGGAATATTGCCATTTTTCGACATCATCCAAATCCGCATCCACATCTATTTGAACTTTTTCCAACTCTTTACTTATTTCAAACAATCCGGATTCATATTTTTCTAACTGTTTTTCCAGTCCGGGTTTGTTTTTCTCTGCAATCTTTTCTTTCAACGCTTCAATAATCGCTTCCGTTTCAGCTGCTTTTTTGTTTAATTCCATACAGGAAATATAATTTTGCAGAATTGTTTTTCGTGTTGGATCTGTTGCTTTATTTAGTGCATTTTTAGCTGTTTCAATCTGCCATTCGACAGATTGTTCTATTTTCCTTGTTTCTGAAGGATTTGATTTTGATATTGCCTTTGATATAGCCATAATAAAACAGAAAAAACCAAGAGCAATTAGTCCCGCTTCGTATTTATAAAAAAATAATCCGATAACAATCGCTATTCCTAATGTAATTAAACATCCTTCGGCAGTACTTGTATTGGTTGACTTTGTATTTGAAAAATTAGCGGAAGGCGATGTCGGTTTATTTGCACCGCCGATTTTTCTCCGACTGTAAATACCTGTACCCGGAATACCTGTATTCAGATAAGTTCCGTTACTTCCTGAAGTAATACTCGCCCCTCTCACTCCAAAAGTGGTGCTGACGCCTTTTTTGCTGACATTCAAATGAATACCGGGTGCAATCTTTATTCGTTTTCTATAATTCCAAGCCATAATATTTTATGTATTTTATTTTCACTCAATTTCTTTCCATGACGTTATTGCTAAAACGGATGTAATAACAATCCTTTTCATGTCTGTGTGATTTTAAAATAAGTCAGTGCTGTTTTTT
>JAISNF010000387.1 GCA_031276415.1 Planctomycetaceae bacterium | reverse complement strand
ACACAAAAGGAGAAATCTCGAAACAGAATTAAGCCGTAACCTAAACGAATATGCCCCTCATCTACTCTACGTTAAGATTGAAATTTTGTAATTATTCACGAGTATGGATGGAATTGGTTTGAATCGTAGAAACACAATGTATTGCCTCTCTATGAAATTTTTCATTATGATAACTTGTTAAACAAATCTCCGTGAACGGGTACAAATATGAAATCAAAATAAAATTAAAACAAAAAAATTTTTGTATATTTTATTGTTTTGTATTCTCAAAAAATCATCAGCGAAAATCTGCGTAATCTGCGGACAAATTAAAATTCATCAGCGACAATCTTCGTAATCTGCGGACAATTTTCTTCTCTGTGTTTTCTGTGGTTAATAAAAATAAATTCGTGGTTTTTAGAAGTTCCCTTTCGGATCAATTGTCAAGCAGGAGAAATTTGTTAAAATTAACCGCTTTGTGGATAGAATCCAATTTACTGAAAATTTTAACACAATGCCCCAAATTTGAACAATAATACAATGCCGCTAAAAAAATATGACGACGATTCCGAACCACAAGATCAAGATAATGGTTCATCCGAACCGCAGGAAAATGGTTCGTTCCCTTCAAAAAAGTCGAAAAAACAACCCGCTCGCCCGAAACAACCCAAGAAATCCAAAAAATCAAATATCAATAATTCCGATCCCGCTAAACCACGAAAAACCGCCACACCGGAAACCGGAGCCTCGCCAATTCTGCTTGTTTTAGCCTTAATTATCGGAACAGCATTGATTTTGACTCTGTTCCGAACAAATAATTATGAAATTCCTTACAACAAAATGATGGAATTGATCGATCTGGGACCAGAAAGCCCCGAAAATCCCGATCCGCATATCATTATCGAAGAAGGAATCGGTATGTCCGCAATGACCGTCCGATATTCAAAATTCAATCATCTGGTCGTTAATAATTACGAAATTCGCGGACTCGCAACACGGCAAGTTCTCAAAACGACAAAAAAATCGGGACCGCAAAAAACGATTCCTAATGTTACGATTTTCACCGGACGTTCCGGTTTCGCCGACGACAGCGCAGAACTTCAAAAACGCCTCGAAAAAAGCAAATTCTCGTACCGGAGCGAAGGTTATAATTTTCTCCGCGAAAACGGAGTTTACATTCTTCTCTTTTTGGTAACAATTGGAATTATGATTTTTGTTGTCCGCAATATCGCTAATTCCGGTGCGATGGCGTTTGGACGGAATCGCGGGCGGCTGGTCGCTCAGGAAGAAATCACGATCACTTTTAACGATGTTGCCGGTGTGGACGAAGCGGTGGACGAACTCAAAGAAATTGTCGAATTTCTGAAAACACCGGAGAAATTTCAGGCGTTAGGCGGACGAATTCCACGCGGTGTTCTTTTGGTCGGACCGCCCGGAACCGGTAAAACAATTCTTGCCAAAGCGGTTGCCGGTGAAGCCAATGTTCCGTTTTACAGTCTTTCCGGTTCCGATTTTGTCGAACTTTATGTCGGAGTTGGAGCGGCGCGAGTTCGTGATTTGTTCGATCAGGCGCAACGAAAAAATCCGTCGATTGTTTTCATTGACGAGTTGGATGCACTGGGAAAAGTTCGCGGAAACAGTCCAATGGGATCGCACGATGAACGCGACCAAACTCTGAACGCTTTGTTGGTTGAAATGGACGGATTCAGCACTAATTCCGGTGTTATCGTGATGGGAGCAACCAATCGCCCCGAAATTCTTGATCCGGCGTTATTGCGACCGGGACGATTTGATCGGCAAGTTCTTGTTGATCGTCCCGATTTACACGGACGGGAAGCGATTTTGAAAGTACACGCAAAAAATGTTAAATTATCGCCGGATATTGATCTTAAAGAAATTGCGTCGATTACTTCGGGGTTTGTTGGGGCGGATCTTGCGGCGTTGGTGAACGAAGCGGCGTTGTTGGCGGCTCGTGCCGGAAAAACGAATGTAACAATGACCGAATTTAACGAAGGTGTTGAACGTGTTACGACGGGACTTCAGAAAAAACAACGCGTTATTCGACCTGACGAAAAGAAACGAATTGCGGTTCATGAATGTGGTCATGCGTTGGTTGCGTACTTTACGCCCAATTCCGATCCGGTTCATAAAGTTTCAATTATTCCGCGCGGTTTGGCGGCTCTCGGTTATACGTTACAACGACCGGAAGACGACCGGTATTTAATGACACAAAAAGAACTCGAAGCGCGTATTCAGACTTTTTTAGCCGGAACGATTGCGGAAGAGATGGAATTTGACGCTGTTTCAACGGGAGCGCAAAACGATCTTGAACGGGCAACCGATATTGCCAGAGCGATGGTGATGGATTTTGGAATGAGCCGGTTGGGACGAATTACGTTTCGGAATAACCCAAGAGCCTCATTTTTAGGCGACGGTTTTCCATCGGCACGTCAACACAGCGAAAAAACCGCTTGGGAAATTGATCAGGAAATCCGTTCAATTATCGACACACTTTTTGAAAAAACACGCGAATTTCTCCATGATAAACGCAATATTTTAGAACGTCTCACAGAACGTCTGCTCGAAAAAGAAATAATCGAAAACGATGAACTCAAAGAAGTTATTGAGTCTTGTAGTTAGACGTTGTTTTTATTGTACATTAAGTAAGAGAACTTCTAAAAACCACAAATTTGTTTTTATTAACCACAGAAAACACAGAGTTCACAGAGAAGAAAAAATAAAATTGTCCGCAGATTACGCAGATTGTCGCAGATAATTTTTAAAATATAAAATAAAGTTAAAGTTAAAAATTTTTGTATATTTTGTTGTTTCGTATTATCAAAAAATAATCTGCGCCAATCTGCGTAATCTGCGGACGTATTTTTTTGTGGTTAAATCAAAAAACGGTTATTAGACGTTACATTAAGTAAGATAATTAGTTATAAAATCAATGGGTTATGACAAACACGCAAACTTGGGGGAATGTTCCTGCCGCATGGAAACGTCGGCATCTGCTTGGACTTGAAGAACTTAACGCTGAAGAAGTGATGTTGTTGCTTGATCAGGCGGAACGGTTTCGTGCTGTTTTGACTTGCGGTGATCGAAAAATCCCGCTTCTTGCCGGAAAAACTTGTGTCAATCTTTTTTTTGAAAATTCAACCCGTACCAAAACGAGTTTTGCTCTTGCCGCACGCCGTCTTGGTGCGGATGTGATTGATTTTTCCGCTTCTACGAGCAGTTTATCCAAAGGCGAGACGATTATTGATACAGTTAAAAATATTGAGGCGATGCAAGTGGATGCGGTTATTGTACGGCATTCATGTCCGGGTTCTGCCAAACTTTTATCGGAAAATATTCGTGCTCATGTTCTAAACGCCGGTGATGGACCTCACGAACACCCAACGCAAGCACTTCTGGACATGATGACAATTCGCCGTCATTTTGGCAAGATTGCCGGATTAACGGTTGCGCTTGTCGGCGATATTGCTCACAGTCGAACCGCACGTTCTAATATTTGGGGACTTAAAGCACTTGGTGCTCATGTGATTTTGTGTGGTCCTTCAACGCTTGTTTCAAAACAATGGGAAAATATTGGCGTTGAGATTTCGTATTCACTTGATAAAATTTTGGATCGGGTTGATGTTTTTAATTTGTTACGGATTCAATTTGAGCGTCAGGTTGTTCGTCCATTTCCATCGACGCGGGAGTATGCGCATCTTTACGGGATGGATGTTGTTCGGTTGGCGAAGGCAAAACCGAGTGTTTTAATTATTGCGCCGGGACCGATCAATCGTGGTCTTGAAGTGACGCCGGAAGTTGCGGACGGTCCTCAATCGGCGATTCTCGAACAAGTTACCAACGGTGTTGCCGTCCGAATGGCTGCCCTCTGGATGTGCCTAAATAAAGGTAACTTCTAATAACCGGTTTCTTATTTAACCACAGAGAACACAGAGGACACGGAAGAAGTTTTTAAGTAACTGTCTATTTATTTTTATTAACCACAGAAAACACAGGTTTCACAGAGAAGGAAAATAAGAATTGTCCGCAGATTACGCAGATAAACACAGATACACAAGCGAATATCTTAATTTATTTGCGAAAATCTGCGTCATCTGCGGACAATTCTTTTTTTTCTGTGTATTCG
>JAISNF010000322.1 GCA_031276415.1 Planctomycetaceae bacterium | reverse complement strand
GTTTTTTTAACCGCAGAGAACACAGAGACACAGAGGAAATTGTTAAATTGAGATGAAATTTTATTTTTAATTTATTATTAATTATTATTTCAATTAGAAATAAAATTAAAAACTTCCTTCTCCGTGATCTCTGTGTCCTCTGTGGTTTTAAAAAATAAAGTTGAGTTTTTAGAAGTACCTTAAATGAAATACACGAAAGTTTGTGTGGAGGCGTTTTCTTATACGTTACCTGAAGAGGTTGTTAGTACGGTTGATTTGGAATTACGGCTTCAACCGCTTTATCAACGTCTGAAATTTCAGGAAGGAAGACTCGAAATCCTGACGGGTATTCGTGAACGCCGCCTTTGGTTACAAAATCGTACTCCGGGTGCTCAAAGTATTACAACAGTTCAGCATCTTCTTGAGCAAACCGGAATTGATACGCAAAAAATCGGGGCGTTGGTTCACGGTTCGGTTTGCCGTGATTATCTGGAACCGGCAACAGCGTGTTCTGTTCACAACGCTTTGGGGTTGCCGTCAAAAGGTTACGTTTATGACATTTCAAATGCGTGTCTCGGAATTGTCAGCGGCATGATTCAGATTGCCAACATGATTGAGTTGGAACAAATCGAAGCAGGAATTGTTGTCGGTACGGAAAGTTCCCGATCTCTTCTTGAAACAACAATCAAATATCTAAACACAAATTATGCGATTACCCGAAAAAGTGTTAAACCGGCGTTTGCTTCGTTGACGATTGGTTCCGGCAGTGCGGCGGTTCTTTTGACAAACCGTAACATCTCACAAACCGGCAACCGATTACTTGGCGGTATGATTTGTGCCCAAACCAATTTTTGTAATCTTTGCCGAAGCGACACCGATCAATCCGGCGGTGATGCAATGAATCCGCTGATGCAAACTGATTCTGAAACGTTAATGAATGAAGGAATTGCCGCCGCTTCCCGAACATTTGAACCGTTTTTAACGGAAATTGGTTGGATGCGGCGTGATATTGACCGAACATTTTGCCATCAGGTTGGTCGGGTTCACCAACAACTTTTGTTTGATTCGCTGGAATTATCGATGAAACAAAATTTTTCAACATTGGAATATCTTGGCAATACCGGCAGTGCGGCATTACCAACTGCTGCCGGAATTGGTACGGAAACCGGTTTTGTACCCAATGGAAGTCGTGTTGCTCTTTTGGGGATTGGATCGGGAATCAACGTGGTTATGCTTGGTCTCGAATGGAACAAAACACTCCCAACCACACATCCCGCTAATGAAACAATCGAAAAAATTGTACGACAAAATAGTTAATGTAGCAGTTAATGTCGCCGGCGGTTAAAACCTCCGGCTACATTGGGAATGTCCCGCTGGGGTAATTTTGAATCAATTTTGAATCAATTAATATTGTGAAACGAAAACCAATATAAATTACGGCAACCAAAAAATCATCTGCGCTCATCTGCGAAATCTGCGGACAAATTTAAAAAATCATCTGCGTCTATCAGCGTAATCTGCGGAGTAATTTCTTTTTTCCAATCGCCGGAATTTACCGAATAACCGGAAATTACCGGACAATCGGATATTTTGGAACAGGTAATAAAAATTGTTCTCAATTCTTGCTTATTCTGAAAGATAATCGTCTTGATTTTCTTCTTGCTGTCGAATAGAATAAAACACATTTGAATTTACTGATGAATTTACTCACACTGTGCCGCCCCACCGCGCCGCCCAATGAAACAAAAAAAGGAAACGGGCTTATGAATACAAAAAAAACTACCAAGAAAACGGTTGCTTTATCGGAGAAAAAATTGACCGATGCAGAAATTGAAAGTTATAAAACCAAACTTTTGATACTTCGTGCCAGACTTAGTGGTGATGTTTCAACCATGACGGATGCCGCATTGAATAAAAGCAGAATAGAAGCATCGGGCGATCTTTCCGCAATGCCAATCCACATGGCAGATGTCGGAACCGACAATTTTGAACAGGAACAAACTCTTTCATTCATGCAAAACGAAAGTGGAATTCTTGATCAAGTTAATGAAGCGTTGGTACGAATTAAAGACGGAACTTATGGATGTTGCGAAAGTTGTGGTGGTCGTATTCCCAAAGTTCGCCTGAATTTCTTGCCTTACGCCGCATTGTGTGTCCAATGTGCGGAAAATCTGGCACAAGAGGAAACATAGTAATCGTCTATTTTATTAACCACAGAAAACACCAAATTCACAGAGAATAAAAATTTCCTCAGTGTTTTCTGTGTCCTCTGTGGTTTGAAAAACTCTGTGATTTGAAAAATAAATTTGTGGTTTTTAGAAGTTTCCGTATCTACTTGTCTTCAAAAAAAGTTGGAAATTATTCGGATTATTTTCCATACGTTGTCAATTATAATTAGAAATGCTATACTGTCTCGTCAAAATTAAATTATCGCTAAATCGCTGAATTAAATATCGCCAATAGAAATAATTAAAGTTTTCGGTAAAATTTTCGGTGTTTGCCGGATTTTCTACTCTATGCGGCAAAATATTTTGTTTTGCATTTTGTGTAACCGTTTTTTGATTACTACGTTTTGATTGGTACTTTCCCGTGATTCTCCCAAAAACGACAGTAATTTCCCGATCTTCCGCCATCACACCAGCCAATCAATGTCATTGGTTGGTTGTTCGCGGCGCACGGCAAAATAATCTCAAAAATATTGATGTTCCATTTCCACTCGGCGCACTCACTGTTGTTACCGGAGTTAGCGGCAGCGGAAAAAGTTCTCTCGTCAACGATATTCTTTGGAAATCACTCTCCCGAACATTACACCGCACAAAAACAATCCCCGGTACTCATGATTCATTGGAAGGAATCAAATATCTCAACAAAGTTATCCGCGTCGATCAACAACCACTCGGTCAAACTCCTACCTCCAATCCGGCAACCTATACCGGCGTCTTCGATTTGATTCGGGAATTATTCGCCCAACTTCCCGATTCAAAATTACGCGGGTATTCGCCGCGACGGTTTAGTTTCAATGTCCCCGGCGGACGTTGCGAAAAATGCGAAGGCGCAGGACAAATCAAAATCGAAATGCACTTCCTGCCCGATGTCTGGATTACCTGCGACTCCTGTAACGGTAAACGCTATGATCGGCAAACATTGGATGTTAAATTTCGCGGATATTCTATTGCCGATGTTCTCGAAATGTCTTGCGGAGAAGCCTTGCAACTCTTCAACAATATACCCAATATCCGCCGCGTTTTACAAACACTTTGCGATGTCGGACTTGATTATCTTTCACTCGGTCAGGCTGCTCCCACTCTTTCCGGCGGCGAAGCACAACGAGTTAAACTTGCCTCAGAACTCGCCCGACCCGATACCGGACGAACTCTTTATCTTCTGGATGAACCAACAACAGGACTCCATTTCGATGATTTACAAAAATTACTCGATGTGTTGCACCATCTCGTTGATCTCGGTAATACCGCCATTATTATCGAACATAATCTCGATATAATCAAAAACGCCGATTGGATTATTGATCTTGGTCCCGAAGCCGGTTCCGCCGGAGGATATCTTCTCTTCGCAGGAACACCGGAAGAATTAATAAAAAATAGCGAACAATCCCTTGAAAATCAAACAAATAATATAATTCCCAATACCCAAAAACTCATAAAAATTCACGCCAAAACTCAAACCCAAAAAACAAATCAAAAACCGACTCAAAAACAATCCAAAAAGCAAACAACAAAACAAACGACAAAATCCCAAACTCAAGAACAATTTTTATCACCAACATCAACTTCTTCTGCTGTTGCCAATTCTTCCCACACGGCATTTTTTTCTTATACCGCTCAGGCTCTTCGTCCTGTTTTTGAAACAGGTCAGTTTGTGGAACGTGAAGTGTTCAATCCGGCACGGCTCAACGAAATTAAAAATGGCGATCTCACGCCTCGTGAAATCGGAGCAACCGCCAAAATGCCCTGGGAAACCGATGGTCGGCGTTGGCACACCAAAGATCGAATCAGCCGAAACGGTCAACCCATTCGCTGGAACGGTAAAATCCTCGCCGAAGTTGTTCAACGAATCGAAGCAAGCGGTCATTTCGCTCCGACAAATTGGAATAATCGTTCCGTTGTCAAAATTAACGCCGAAAAAAAATCTCTGGGCTGGTTTTTTCATGCGATCACTGCCGAAGAATGGTTGCTCAAAATGAAATTCCGAACCGCCCAAAATACTTTTCGGAAAGAAATTCTCAAAACAAAACTCGACCTGAAACCATTGAACGAAATGGATTCCATTCCTCTTTACGGCACAGAACCAAGAGTTCGCATCCATCGTTCTCATGGACATTGGCAGGAAATTGAATTACGCGTCCATACTTGGGAAGAGATTAATCGTCAAGAATTTTGGGATTTTCTCGATTTGGCAATTAAAGAATTTACAAAATTTACAAAAAAAGTCGAAAAAAAACCAAATGATTTAATGCCCTGGAAAATTTTGGGCGAAAAATGGCATTCTCTTTCCAAAGGTCTTATCGGCGGTGATAAACTTCTCTGGGAACCCTCGCTTTTAACAGAATTATTTGGTATGCTAAAAGAGATTTCCCCGCATTCCCGAATCGTGTGGACAAACAAAGTACTCGTTCCGTTTTATCGCCCCGCCCCAATTCATGGAACAAAAAAAGCAAAACGATTCAAAATCAATGGTCGAACTGTTCCATGGTTGATTGTTCATACTAAACGGATTGACGCTGTTTACATTGATTTGTATGTTGAAAAAAATTCGGTTCCCTTAGGATATATTCGTTCCATCGGCACCGAACCGTTTGTCAGCGGAAAAAATGAACTGTTCGATATAATTCAATTAAAATTGACAAAAAAATCCGAACTCAAAAATAAAGAATTTCAAAAGTTGTTACAAGAAACATTAAAGAATGGTGAATAGGTAAATGGATTTGTCCTTTGTTCTGTTCATTTATTTATCCGTTCAACACTCAATTCAGCCCTATGGTCTTACATTTGGTTTGTGAATGTGGAAACGATCTGATTGTTTCGGAAATCAATTCCGAATCACGTATTCATTGTACGCGTTGCGGACGTTCTCATCTTGTGAACAAGGATTTGTTGGCTCTGCAATCTGCAGAAGAGCAATCTGCGGAAGAGCAATCAGTGGAAGAAACACAAATCTTTTCAGATACCGCCCATTCTATTGATCGCGAAGAGATTTTGTCCAATACCAAAGATAATAAACTCTCCAATAATTTTGAACAAAACGATAATATTTTTGAGACAAGTATCGTGAATAATTCGGGAAATAATTTCGGAAACGAAAGAACCCGAATGCCAGCGAATCAAGCAACGGTTTTGTTTCAAAACAAAATGCAGCCGGAAACGGTTCCACAGAAATTTCCGTCTGATTCTGTTTCGGGTTCTGCTTCGGATTCTTCGGCAGATACGTCCAACGAAAAGACGGTACAAATGGATCAGGCGACACAGATTTTTGATCCGAAAAATAAACATCACAAAGATGATTTTGAAATAAATACTAATTCTCAAAAAAAGAATGAGAGCACCCAAAAAAGTGAAAACTCCGAAAATGACGAAACGAAAATTACTTCGCCAATTACTTCGCCGGATCCTCATTTATCCGGCGGTATTGGGTCACGTTCATCTTCCGGTCGTCGTAACAGTAGTTTGCGTAATTCCGAACTTGATCTTTCTCAACGCGTGATGAAAACGATCAATCGTCCTTCGGCTCCGTTGAGTATGGCGGATGATTCGGGAACTTACGGGATTCACCGTATTCTCCGAACACATCAAAAAGGCGGAATGGGACGAATTTTGATTGCGTATGATCAATATTTGAAACGTGATATTGCGTTAAAGGAGTTGCATCCTGAGGTTGCGGAGGACGAATCTATTGTCCGCCGTTTTATTGGCGAAGCGGAAATTACGGCTCAGTTGGAACATCCGGGAATTGTTCCGATTCACACGCTTGGACTTGATAAAAGCGGAAACCCTTATTACACAATGAAATTGATTAAGGGGCATACGTTTCAGGAAGCGATTAAGGCTTATCATCGTAATCCTACTCGTCAGGAATTGCTCAATTTGGTTCGCCGGCTTGTATCGATTTGTAAAACGATGGCGTTTGCTCATAACAAGGGAGTTATTCATCGTGATTTGAAGCCTGCCAATATTATGTTGGGGGAACACGGAGAAACATTGGTGATGGATTGGGGGCTTGCCAAACCGTTTGCTCAATCTGGAAATGATGAAACGTACATTTCTGTTATTCACCATCGTACTGCGGAACCGCGACCGGAGTTGACGATGGTTGGTGCGATTGTTGGAACTCCGGCGTTTATGTCACCGGAACAAGCCTCGCCGGAAGAAAATACGGTGGGTCCTTTATCTGATGTTTTCAGTCTTGGGACGATTCTTTATTATCTTTTGTCGGGTCAAACGGCATTTTCGGGACGTTCTACGCAGGAAGTTCTTAATAAAGTTCGTGCTGCTTCGCCGCCGCGACCTTCGGAGATCAAGACCAATGTTCCGTTGGGGTTGGAGGCGATATGTGCTAAGGCGATGGCGAAGGAATCTGCTGACCGTTACCAAAGTGCAACAGAATTTGCGGATGATCTTTGTCGGTGGCTTGACGGCGAGCCGGTTAAAGCGCAAAAGGAAACGATGTCTCAAAAAATTTGGCGTTGGATTGATCATCATCGTTTGATTTCGATTAGTATTCCGGCGATTTTGATATTGGGTGGTATTCTGATGAGTCTTGGTATTTTGCTTGATCGTACTGGTCGGGAAAAAAATCACCGCAACATAATTCAATCTATTCTGAATGATCCGGTTGATTTGACGGATTACACGAATGTTCTATTTGAAGGCAGTCGTGATGTTATTCTTGCGCGGGAGCCGCGTCAAACCGGCGGGGTTTTATTAGCGTGTCGGATTGTGGATGTTCCCAAGTCGGAGCATGGTTCAATACTGATTACTGCGCCGGACGAAGCGGCGTGGGATTTAACACGTTATGATGCTTTTACGTTTTCGCTTTTTGAGGGTCTTCTGGAGAGTTCGACGGATTTTTCGTCTTTTTATATTCGTATTGGCAAGGGGTCATCTTATTTTGAGTACCGTCCGAGCAAGGAATTTTGGGCAAAACGAAAACGCAGTAATTGGTTTCCATACACGGTTGCTTTATCCGGTTCTGCCAACTGGAATCGAACAGAATTTGGAACACCTTCACTAAACGCCATCAAATGGATTGAATTCCATTTTGACGTCAAAAAACCAATTTCATTTCACCTTGATCATATTTCCTTCAAAGAAAAAATAAAAAGTAAGTAAGATTAGGGAAATTCTAATAGGAAAACCTCTAAAAACCACAAATTTATTTTTATTATCCACAGAAAACACAGAGGAAAGTTTTAATGGGAACCTCTAAAAACTTTATTTTTTAGAAGTTCCCTTATGGTTATTTTATCCTTCTGGAGTCCAGAGTTTTGTGGGGTTGGTGTTTGGGGTCATATTGTCTGGAGTCCAGATTTTGGTTTGCTCT
>JAISNF010000276.1 GCA_031276415.1 Planctomycetaceae bacterium | reverse complement strand
TTTGGGTAAAAGTTTATTCCGTCCAAAGTGTGGAGGAATTTTGATTTAACTGTTTTTAATTCTAACAGTCCCAAACTTTTTTTGTAGTAGTATCCAACAAAATTCAGAAAATTGTCTGCGTTTATCTGCGAAATCTGCGGACAAATTTTCTTTTCTCTGTGGTTAATAAAAAAACGAATTTGTTGTTTTTAGAAGTTCCCATATTTCAATCATATAATTGCCAAAAATGTTTGTCTAATAATTCATTTAGTGATTTGTTTAATGGTGAAACGTTTTTTTCATTGTTTGGCGGAGTTTCTGGGAGTTGTGTTTTGGTTTGCGGCGTAAATTTGGCAATAACCGTTCGCCCCGGAGCAAGGAAAGAAATCTTTTGATCATCCGAATTAACAGTTATCCGAAATCCCTGAAGCAAAG
Source organism: Planctomycetaceae bacterium (assembly GCA_031276415.1). Classification (GTDB taxonomy): domain Bacteria; phylum Planctomycetota; class Planctomycetia; order Pirellulales; family Thermoguttaceae; genus WRKP01. The sequence continues at coordinate 5,869 of JAISNF010000276.1, read as the reverse complement.
GACGTTGCAACGGCGGAATCAATACCCGAAAACGCGTTTTGCCGGTTCGTTTGTCAATCCCCAGTAACGCCGTCGATGAAATAGTAGGTTGCCCCGACACTTCATCATTGAACATAACCGCAAATAACGCAACCGGAGCATTAGACGGAACCCGAAGAAGTCGGTACCAATCATCAATCCGAGCCGCTTGCGACCAACATTGTTTTCCGTCAATATCGTAAAGCATCATAAACCCAGAACCAATCGGTCGAGCATGGATGTTAACAACCGGACTTCGACGCCGCTTAAAAAGAACACCGTCCTCCACCTCGTCCGACGGACGAAGATCAACCTCGCCCGACTCCACAAAATAAACAAGAAATCGATCCCCCAATAACTCAATATCAAAATCACAATCATGTCTTCGGGCTTGAGCACGAATTGGGGTTTGCCCGCGAAATTTCATCTCTGGAAGTATTGCTCCGGTTCGTATTCCAAAATCATTCGCCAAACCCAAAATATCCCTCTTGGTCTGAAGATCATAAATCCGCAACGTTTTCGATTCCCAAGAAACAATGCCCAAAAATCTGCCGAAATGCGTTAAACGTATCATCGATTCATGAGAAAGTGTGTTGCCAATCGGATAAGTCGGAATCGATGGAATTACACCGGTTTTCGTGTCGTCCGTAAATATTAACGCACGACGCCGTTTTTGGAACAATTCGCGGAGATCACTCAAATAAAGTTGGAAACCGTTAGAAGGATTGGTTCCGGGCGGCTGCGAAACATATTTCAAAAAAACAAGGTTCGTTTCAAACGCAAGAATCCCGCCATGCGGAATTGTTCCTGACACCAGTTCCTGACCAACCAACGGATCAATCGCAATAACCTGTTGAATCTCCGGAAAAATCAGAAACAAATTTTCCCGATCCCCCAAAATAGAACATGAAGCCGAAAAAATCTTACGCGTCCAAAGAGTTTGACCGGTCATCGGATTCAACCCGTAAACACAATCAGCATTGCGGTAACATACAACCTGCGGCGAAACAAATAATGATTCCTTCGGAAAACCACGTTCCGATGACGATGTGTACGCTTGAAAATTACCCAAAGACATCGAACCGGACATTTGACGACTCGGAATAGGAGAAGAAAGCGTTTTCGTCCAAAGAACTTTCGGACCGTCTTCCAAATTGCAACGGAATGTGTCAAACGCAATCATTTCATTTTCCCGAACAAGAATAAGCAAATGATTACAACCCTTCAAATAAACCGTCTGATCGGAAAATCCGTAACCGGAAGAATAATGACTGGAATTTTCGTTGAAAAAACCATAATCCAGCATGTCAGGATAAATTCCCGAAAGACGACTCCGCCACCGCTCCTCACCGGAACGATCATAACAAACCAAAAAAACATCCGGCGGAATCGTCTCCAATGAATAACTGTACGGCGAAAGAAACGGCTCGTAAGAACTTAAAAACGGTAAACTGTATTGTTGATTCGCCGCAAAACGATTACGCTGTTGCGCTGCCCGAAGAATTCGGGCAACCGTTCCCTCATGAGAATATTCCGGCGAAGTTTCTCCATGCACGTCCATGTCCTCTTCAATCAGAACTTCGCCCTCTTGCCAATCCGCCAACCTCATTTCCCGTTCGTAAAATTCTTTGAATTTCGGCTTTTCCAAAATTGATTTTTCCAAAATATTTTGTTCCGCGTTTTGTGCTTGTTCTTTGCGATGTTTTTTGAGGTGTTCCTTGAGGTGTTCCTTGAAATATTTTTCGAGAATCCGGTAATAATAAATCGCATCAGCAATATTGCCTTGTGATTCCAAAAGCGTTGCAAGATAGAGCGTTTTTTCAAAATCAAACTTCGATGTCTGCACAATCACCGGTATTGCCGATGTTGCGGAATTGGAAACGGCAGAAGAATTTGTTGCGGCTTCTGATTTTTTCGCTTCAAGAAAATGCGGCGGAAGATTCCAGTCCACCGGAAAATTCCACGCCGATTCCAACGCCGCATAAAAATGATGACGCTCATAATGTTCCCGCAAATTCTTTTCGGCTTGCACGGAAATAGGAAAATGTTGAAACAATTCGGTAAAAACCTGCCAACGCCGTAATTCCGAAAACAAGATCATCGATTCTTGTTCCCACCACGGTCGTAATAAAAATTGATTTTTCGCCATTTGAGAATTTTCATTCCATTTCAATTTCGTAAAAAACGGCGGCAAATCTTTTTTCTCGGACAATTGCTTAAAAATTGATTCGGCAACACGGTCAATAATATTTTTGAGTTCGGGATTTGTCTTTTTTTGCAAAGATTGTTTCAGAAAAGTTCCCAAAATACCGTGCAGTTGCGACGAAAGTTCGGCGTTGACCGGAACCTGAACAGAGTGTTTGGTTTCAAGATAAAAAACTTTTTGGAGCAAATCGGTTAATTCGTCCGCCTTTTCGTTTTGCAATGCGCCTTGCATCCGAACAAACAGAATTTCGCCGAGTTCTTCTGGAAATTCCGCTAAGTTTTCCAATTCCGATCCGGCAGAAGACCAGGTTGAATAATCGTTTTGAATTGCTTTCAAGAGCGTTTTCCGCAAACAATCAGCCGCATATTCGGAATGTTGGGATTGCAATGAACGGCGAAACAAATCAATTGATTCCGCAATATTTCCTTCGGCACGGCGGATACGTCCAAGTTGCAATAATCCTTCGGCATCATTCGGATTTATTTTGAGCCGGTTTGTTGCGTTTTCTTTCAAGGGTTCCCACTGATCGAAACACGTGAGTCGGTTTGGAGTTTGAGAGAAAAAACGACCGCGCAAACCGATTAAATTCCCAAGCGTTATTTCCTGACGCAACAACGAATCGTAAGCAGGCTCATTTATCCCTTGACGAACCGCAAATAAGGACAACGGAATGTTGTTTCTTTGCGGCAAAAAAAATTCCGCCTGAAAATCGGGATCGAATTTGTTGTCTTTTTTTAATTCAATTGTTGTTGCCGGAGTTGGCGAAAGAAGTTGCGGCGACATGAAATTTATTGTTCCCTGATCCAAATCGATAATTCCCAAATATCCGTCCGTAAACGGCAAAAAATATTGGTTGCCGTTGTGAATACCGATTCCGTTTGGTTTAAGAGTTTGCGGAAAAGAGAGATTGGGTTTGACTTCGGCGGCAATTTCGGAATTTGTCACGGAGTTTGTATCGGAGTTTGTATCGGAATTTTTTGATTTTGTGCCGGACGGTTTTGCGGATAGCGGTATGGCGGTTTTGGTGTTGTCGGTTTGTGCCGTGTTCAGTGGTTGCGTGCCGGTCGATGATGTGTACGAGTTGGTCAGCGAAAATTCCCAGACCGGTTCCCCTGAATCCATTTTAAGGGCAAGCATGGAATGTGGAGTTACGATGTAAGCCGTTTCGTTTCGGATGCAGGCAAGATACAAAGCGTGTTCATGTTTTAATTCTTTTTTTTGCCAAAGTAATTTTCCGGTCAAAAGGTCAAGACAATACAAAGCCGGATCATCCGGCGGCGCAACCAAAATCCGGTCTTTCTCAATCATCAGCATCGGAACCTGCCAACCGGTTAAAGCAAACAAGTTATGAAATTCGCCGTGTTGTCCATGAATCATTCCGCCGAGAGGGCGATTTCTTATTTGGCGGAGTTGATTGCGTACATTCGCATCTTCTTTTTCCGCCGCCCGATAACTGAAACACCAAACCGGAGTCATTGTTGCGGCGTCCAAAGCAACAACAAATCCAATACCGGTCGGACAAAGAATCAAACCATCAGAAGCAGAAGGAATAAGACCGTAATATTTCCGAAACGGATCCATTTCAAACGGATTTTCGGCAACACCCAATGGTTGTTGCCGGATCAAACGTCCCGATTCCGCATCCAAAACAATTAAACGGACAATCCCGTTGTTTTCGCCAATCACATGAAGCCGCCCGCGAAACGGAAGCGGCGCACCAAGAAACCATGTTTCGCCGAAAAAAAGTTCCTCTTCGCTAAAACCGTCATTGGGTTTGGCAACAGTTTCATCATCGTCGGTAGTTTTTGCGTTGGTGTTTTTGTTTGGATTTTCATTTGCCTCTTTATTGGCGATTTTGGTTCCCTGATTTGAATTTTTGTCGGGGGAATTTTTATTTGGGGACGAAGAATTTTGAGCAATTTTCTTTTTTTGTTTATTTTGTTCCAATTCAAATTCTTCGATATATTGATCGAAACGTTTTTGGACATACGGAAATTTTCCGATTTGCCATAAAATTTGTCCGGTTTTAAGATCACGAGCGGCTAAGGTGTTACCCGGACTCCATCGCGGGTCTTCAACGGTTTTTTTGCCGATTTGAAGATTTCTTGCTCCGCGTCCCAATGCGGCATAAGCCATTGAACGCATATCGAGACCGTCAACCGTAAAAACACGGGAACCATCACTGCTCATTTGGTGAGTAATCCGATCATGCCAAAAGAAAATACGAAGCAATCCGCGATAATTCTGACTATTTAATCTTGCCGAATTGGAACTTGTTAGAAACGGCGATTGAATTTTTTTTGAGATTTGATATTCCGGTTCGGCGGCAGTCCAAAGTTGTTTTCCGGTTTTTTGATCAACCGCCGTAATTTCGCCTATTCCGCGAGTTAAAAGACAATCTCCGACCAGTAACGGTTGTGCGGCGGGAATATAAGTATCCGGGCAATCTTGAACAAAATTCAAAAGGTTGTTTATTTCTCTGTTGAAAAGTAATTTGCTCAATGTCGGTGTTGACCAAACGAGTTCGAGGAGTGGTTTTTGGGCGGTTGTTTCTGTATTTTGGCTTGGTGTTCCCATTCCCAATCGCCAACCGGTTTGTTCCAGCCACAATGCCGGCGAAATTGATTTTGATTCCTTGCGCAATATTTCCAGGCGGGCGATAATTTCATCGGCTGATTTGGGTGACCACTGTTCGTTGCCGAAAAACAAGATATTGGGCGTAGGATTATGTTTGAGGAATTGTTCTATTGTTTGTTGTGCGTTATCTTTTTGGTGTAGACGGAGTTGGATGCTTGCCAAAGTCAAACTCAATACGGGTTCAAAGGGCGTCAAATTATGGCGGCTTTTGTGGAGGCGTTGCAATGTCAACAGGGCGGCTTCGTAAATTCCTTGTTCGAATTGTTCCATACCGAGTAAAAAGGTTGCGGTTGCGCCGGAAGTTGTCGGAAAATACAATTTTGAAACTTGTTGAATTTCTTCAATTGCCCCATTTTGCACGGCGTTTTCCAGCAATCGTCGGGCTTGAGCCTCAAATTGCAGGGAGTAGGATTCAAACGCCTTGCTTGGCAAACCTTGTAATCGTTCAAGAACGAGATCGCTGAACAATTTATTTGAGGTTTGTTGCGAATAATCATTAGGTTGGATATTGGGCTGGACGAAATAATCGAGGGGATTTTCCAAAATGGAGCCAAGAAGTTGGGCGGCTTCGGCTAATCTGCCGGCTTCGATAAGGCGGGTGGTTTGCTCATAACGCCGAAGAGTTGTTCGGTCAGGCGGTACCAAACGTTCAAAGAAGGGATTAACTGTTTCAGAGTTTTGAACTTCTTCAACTGTTGAATTTTCCGTTTGTTCCTGTGCCGAAATCGCCGGAACTGCCCAAACGAAAATTAAAAAACTTCCAATCAAAATACGCCAAAACATAATTTATAATCCTTCACGGGTTTGGATGGAATAGGTTTGAAGCGTGAGCCGCAATGTATTGTGTTTTTCTATTTTGTAATCGTTCAAGTAATGTAAAATGAGGTGCTTCCTACGCCCTGAAAGGGCAACACAAGCCAGCCCGCCGCAACGCGGCGGGTTCAAGCGTTCCCCAATCAACGCCCTGAAAGGGCAGTATATTTTTTAGTTAATAGTTATGAGTGAATA
>JAISNF010000072.1 GCA_031276415.1 Planctomycetaceae bacterium | reverse complement strand
CCCTACCCGTTGGGTAGGGCTGGCTTATGTTGCCCCTTCGGGGCGTAGGAAAATATCAATCAATCTTCTGGAATAGATTATTAAAATAGACAGTTACATTTTTATCATAACACCTTCTAGCGTACACTGCCGGTTTCGCGCATCATACGTAGGATCATTTCATCAAACGGTACGGCAGTTGTTGAAATAGTACAACTAAAACCATTACTAATGCAATATTTTTTTACCAAATCCAGAAAATCGGAAAATTTTTGTTTGTACCGGCGTAAAACATTTTCGCTAATTGTTACGTTACGGACGAAGCCGGTTTCCATATCGAGTAGTTGCAAATCTCCCAGCAATTTTGGTGATGCTTCGGACGTATCGTGAATTTGAATGATATTGGGTTCAAAATGCCGGTAACGGAGAGTGTCAACCGCTTTTTGGAAACCCGCCGGATCAAACAAATCACTGATCACCACCGCCAATCCGGTACGTTGTTTTCGATGAAGAAACCCGTTCACTGATGTTAAAATATCGGTTGTTTTGGCAACAGTTTGAAGCGATTCTAAAAAACGGAGCAAACTCAAAACGTGTTGTTTTCCCCGAATGAGCGGAAAAATATCGTAAACCTGATCGGCAAACGCCACAACACTGATTCGGTCAAGATCCGCCAACGCAATATAAGCCAATGCCGCTGTTATTTGTCGGGCATAGTCAAATTTATTTGGTTGTCCTACGGACATACTTTGGGAACAATCGAGAAAAAAATAAATGTGTAAATCTTCCTCCTCCTCAAACCGTTTCACAAGTTCACTGCCAAGCCGCGCATAAACATTCCAATCAAGATAACGTAAATCATCACCGTGAACATAATTCCGATGATCGGCAAATTCCACACCGCCGCCTAATTGACGTGTTCGTTTTTGCGCCAAAAGTTGACCACGAAATATCCGCCGCGAAACTAAGGACAAATATTCGAGTTTTTTCATAAATTCAGAATCAAACATGAAATTCACCGGCGTCCGGTTAAGAATTTTAAGAAATACTACTAAAATTTCAAACTCTCAAAAAACAAATGGTAGGTAACCTTTCGGAGAAAAGTTACCTACCTTTTGTTTTATCAGCGTGAATAGTTACAAAACGGATTTTGCCTATTTTGTCTATTGCAGGCTTAACTTATTTTTTGGGCGGCACATAACGATCAACTTTAATATCGTATGTTTTTGTCGAAGCGGTTACATCAAGTGTCAATTCTGAAGTTGAACCGCTACTGTATTTTGTGTCAATCAATGGTTCCATAATCGCCATACCTTCTTTGTCTTGTCCGATTTCCTTTTCGGCACCGGAAATATAGACACGGTAAGTTCCGGCTGGAATTCCATCATCTTCCGAAAGTGAGCCGACAATATAAGTGCCGTCCGCTTTCAATGTGCCGCGAGCCAAATAAGTGTCCGTTTCAAAACAAACGGTTCCAACACCCAACGGGCTGCCGTCATCCGAGAATGTAACTTTTCCACCAAGACCAACTTTATCGCTGCAACCAGTCAACAAAAGTAATACCAGTGAAAAACCGAGAAATAAACTCTTTTTCATCGTAAAAACCTCTTTCATTTTTTAAATGATCCAAACTTACAACAAGAATTTTACGGTAACATAACCGTCATTCTTTAATTTAACAGAAAAATATGTTATCATAATCCGAATCAAAGTAAAAGTACCTTGTTCAAAATAAAAATCAAAAAAAATGATTTTTAGAAAACCTTTTTTAACAGAAATTTTTAGCAGAAAGAGTATATGTTTTTGAGTGGTCATAAATTTAACAAATTGGTTATATTATTTGGAATTTTGTTTATTTTATTTATTGGTTGTTCTCGTTCACCGGATGAACATTGGGTTCAAATGTTCCTTGAAGCGCAAGAGGCGTTTGAACAAGCCGAGAAGTTACCGGCGGCTGAGCAGCCGAAAGAATTTTATCGGGTTGCGACCATGTTTCAAAGTGTGATTGATCAAGGAGTTGAGTCGGGAGCGATTTATTATAATTTAGGAAACGCATGGTTGCGGGCGGAAGAACCCGGTCGTGCTATTGCGGCGTATTATTTGGCTCAACGATATTTGCCGCTTGATCCTTACATTGCTTCCAACAAGCAAATTGCTTTGGGAAATTCTGTTGTTTCAGAGCCGGCGACGCCTATTATTGAACACATTTTTTTCTGGCAAAACAGTATTGGTTGTCGTGAAAAGGTGATATTTTCGGTTCTGTTGGCGGTTACGGCATTTATTTCGGGGATTATTTATTATTTTGTACGTTATCGTTGGTTGCGGTGTTTGGCGGTCATTTTGTTGGTATTTACATTGATTGCGGTATGTTCAACCGGATATGATTGGTATCGTTACGAATGGACACGCCATGCGGTGGTTGCGGTGGAGAACGCGGTGCCGCGTAAAGGAAATTCGGAACAATATGAACCCGTATTCACCACGCCGGTTCCATTTGGAACGGTCATCGTTATTCTGGATGAACGAAATGATTGGACTCGTTTACATTTCTCTTCCGGTCAAGACGGTTGGCTTCCAAAAAATCAAATTATTGAATTTTAATTAAGGGAACTTCTAAAAACCACAGATTTATTTTTATTAACCACAGAGGAAAGTTGAGAGTTGATAGTTGATAGTTGATAGTGGAGAGTGGAGAGTGGAGAGTATCGTAATGCGGAATTATTCACTATAAACTATCCACTTTCCTAAGTCCCGCTAGGGACGAGATTATGCATAACCGTAGGTGTAGCGAAGCGCAACCTACGGACATCGGCAACCACACCAAACAAAA
>JAISNF010000047.1 GCA_031276415.1 Planctomycetaceae bacterium | reverse complement strand
TAGTTGACTTTTGATCTAAAATAACTTTATAAAATTAAAATTTTCTTCTCTGTGAACTCTGTGTTCTCTGTGGTTAAATAATCTGTGCTTAAATAAAAAGGCTGTTATTAGAAGTTACCTAATATTATCATTGATTTTTGATCTAAAATAATTTTTTAACATTCCTCTCTGCAAACTCTGTGTTCTCTGTGGTTTTAAAAAGTAAATTTGAGTTTTTAGAAATACCTAAATGGAAATCGAAACAATATCAAAACAATATCAAAACAATATTAACTGTTGCAACTTGTGATTAAATTTTAGCGGAACAGAGAAATTTTGGTAGTGTTCCGTGTTAATTTTGTGGTTTGAGATTTGTGATTTGCAATTATAAACCGCAAATCCCGCATAAACGATACATCCATTAAAATCCGTTATTTTGAGGAGTTTTTTATCTTGCAACCACGAAACTTGGTCATCAATAACAATTGACAACCTTCAAACCGTCTCTGATAATAAACAAAATAATGACGGAAACATTTCACCCAAAATAATCCGTCCCAAATTTTGTTTCGTTTTTCCGGTCATGTCGTTGTTTTGTGCCGGTAACGATATATTCGACACAAAAATTAATTTAAGGAACATAAAAAATGATTGAACTTGCGGTTGCTCCGGCTGTTACTCCGATGATTGATCCGGTGATTGCTCCGGCGGTTGTTGAAGAGGAAACTCTGTTAATTAATTCGCCTTTTATTGAGGAATTATCGGATCCGTATATTGGTAATTGGAACACACTTGTCAGCCAAACCAATTGGGAAAAGGGGGCGGTGATTTTGCGTTGGCGTCAGGCAATGATTGAAGCGGAACTTCCGCATGGTGCTTATTCTGACGAGGCTTGGTCGCGTCGGGTTGGCAATATTAGTTCGCAACATGTTGGGCGGCTTCGGCGTGTTAGCGAGCGGTTTGGCGACAAAGCCCATGATTATCCGAATCTTTATTGGTCTCATTTTCAGACGGCTTTGGACTGGAATGATGCCGAGTTATGGCTTGAAGGTGCTGTTCAAAATCGTTGGTCGGTTGCTCAAATGCGTGTCCAATATTACGAAGCCACTGGTGCTTCCGAAGAACAAAAACCGCGTGAAGAGGACATTTTCACGGCGGAGTTGGACGAAGAAGATTTTGTTCATAATGAAACATTGACGGTGGAGAGAAGAGTTCAGGAAAAGGATCGGACGGAACCTCGTATTTCAGAAATTGGTGCTGCGGATATTGTTGAGGGGTTTGGTTCTGACGTGCCGCCGTTTGAAATAAGTGATGAAAAGCCAAAGAAAAAAGAATCAAAAAAATCAAAAAACAAAAACTCCGACGGAAATAACGGAAGTAATTGTAACATTTCTACCGGAGAACTTCTTGCGACAACACTCAAAGATTTTTCCGAGATTCCTTCTGATCTTGCGGATTCATTTGAGATGTTGAAGGTTGCGATTCTCAATCACAAACTTGCCGGTTGGAAGGAAGTTGCGCCTTCGAAACTTCTTAAACTTCTTGATACATTCAAGACGCTCATCAATTCGGTTGAAACCACAGAACCCCGCAACCACGAAAAAACAGAAGATATTGCAACGTAATTGTCTTTATCGTCTCTACCTTTTTTTGAACCAAAAAATACACACACAAACAAAAGGTAACTTCTAACAACCGTTTTTTTATTTAACCACAGAGAACACAGAGTTCACAGAGAAGAAAATTTTAATTTTGTAATGTTGTTTTAGATCAAATGTCAAATAATATTTTGATTCCAATTAAAAATTTTCACTGTATTCTCTGTGTTCTCTGTGGTTAATAAAAATAAATTTGTGGTTTTTAAAAGTTCCCTATAGACAATTACAATTCAACGTGCAAATAAAAATTGTTGTATGATGATTTTGATTTCGTAAGAGATTATATTATTTATAGAACAAATTGTTGCAAAATTTCAGGAGGACTATATGTTCAAAAATTGTTTGATGTTATTTTTCGTATTTCTGTTTTCTGTATTATTAAATCAGGCAACCGCTCAAATACAATTTGATTTGGTGCGCCGGATTGATGTTAGTCCGGTTTGGTCTGGGCATCCGGTTGGTTTTGCTCTTTTGACCGAAGGCGATTATCAATTTGTTGCGTTTTATGACGCAGACCGGAATATGACGCTTGCTCAACGCCGTTTGACTGAAACAACATGGACATTCAACCGACTCCCAACAAAAGTCGGCTGGGATAGCCATAATTACGTAACAATTGCTTTAGATCAAAACAAACATATTCATGTTTCAGGAAATATGCATTGTGTGCCGTTGATTTATTTCCGAAGCGAAAAACCACTTGATGTACAATCACTTGTTCAAGTTGTTTCTATGACAGGAAACAATGAAAAAAAATGTACATATCCGCGTTTTATTACCGGAGCAAATAAGGAGTTGCTTTTTACATATCGGGATGGTTCAAGTGGTAACGGTAACCAAATCTGGAACATTTATAATTCCGATTCAAAAACATGGAGCCGATTATTTGATACGCCAATGTTCAACGGGCAGGGTAAAATGAACGCCTATTTTCATGGTCCCGTTGTTGGTAGTGATGGATATTATCATATTTGTTGGATGTGGCGAGACACGCCGGATTGTAGCACCAATCACGATTTGTCTTATGCCCGAAGCCGCGATATGAAGCATTGGGAAAACAGTAACGGTAAACCGTTATCACTGCCAATTACGGTTCAAACCGGTGAAATTATTGATGCTGCTCAGCCGAATGAAGGACTTTTGAATTCTGCTCAATTTATTGGTTTTGATTCCCAAAATCGTGTTGTTATTTCATACGGTAAATATGATTCCGATGGGAATTATCAAATTTATAATGCCCGATTGGAAAACGGAATATGGAAATATTACCAAACAAGTGATTGGAAATATCGTTGGAATTTCAATGGCGGTGGATCAATTGTTAATGAAATTTCGTTTGGGGCGATTGAAATTCGGGATGGTAAACTTGTTCAAAATTTCCGACACATTAAAGAGGGCAATGGATGTTGGTTACTTGATGAAAACACCCTCAAACCAGTTGGTAAAATTCCCGCTTCTGTCCAATTACCAAAGGAAATTAGTAAAATTGAACTTGATTTTCCCAATATCGAAAGCAGAAGGGCATGGGATTTACGGGATCAAAAGGGTGTATCCGATCACGGTTCTGATATTCGTTACGTAATGAAATGGGAAACATTGCCGACGAATCGAGACCGACCTCATCCGGTTATTCCACCACCCAGTCAACTCCGAATCTATGAAATAAAAATGAAACAAAAAAAGTAATCATAGAAAACAAAAATCTCATAAAAATATATGTTTCAAAATATCTGATCGTTTCATAACTGTCCATTTTATCAACCACCGAGAACGTAAGTTTACAGAGATACAAAGATGGAAAATAGAATTGTTCGCAGATTAACGCAAAAAATAATCTGCGGACAATTCTTTGTTTTCATATTTTTGTGGTTTTAAAAAAATCGACCGTTACTTTTTTTTTCTTGCTTTAGATTTCATTACAATTAGAAACGAAAATTGAAAACTAAATATTTTCACCTTAATGCGGTTGCGAATTCTTCTAAGGAAACACAAGTTAATGCAAAATCCGCCAATTCATCTAGTTTTGCAATACTGTGAATTGTTTTGATTTTCTTCTGAAGTAGTTTCGAAGGCGGCTGCAAACGACGTGATAAAATACGAATTATCGTTTCGGCTCTGCCTTCCGCTTTCCCTCTGGCTTCGCCTTTCGTTTCGCCTTTTGCTTCGCCTTCGGCTTTCCCTTTTGCTTTTCCTTCGGCGATTAAATAGTCTAATACTGATGTTGACATTATCATATCTCCTTCTTGTTTAATTTGTTCGGTAACATTAGCAAATTCTGCCGGCTGAAAATGTTTGGCACGCGTAAGTGCGTAACTCACCGCATCAATCCATTCTTGTTGGGATTCCGGTAAGTGCATGGTCGGCTTCAACTTACGGTATATTTCCATGAGACGATCCGCAACATTTTTGCTAAAAACCATCTGCA
>JAISNF010000035.1 GCA_031276415.1 Planctomycetaceae bacterium | reverse complement strand
GGGAACTCCCCGTCCGGTATATGACGTATTTTTGTACCGTTAGAACAAAGAATTACTGTTGTATTTCCGTTTTTGTATATCATTTCAAATCTCCTGTGCTTACAATGAATAATCTCCAAACTTAACATGTGTAGATTCAAGACTATCTTCAATCTTGAACATATCCTCATCCGTTGCATGAATTACCGCCGTCGAATCATTCAAGATTAACGCAACCAGCACTTCCGGTTCCAATACCAAATCCGTTAAATAAAAATGAGCCATACCAATCGTGCTTTCCTTTACAGCACGAGCCTTTTCTTCTGACATCAAGTCAACCGTCCAATTAACATGGATATTGTATTGTTTCAAAATATCTACTATCTGATTCAATAAACCCATGTGTGCAAACAAACCCGCTTCAATCATCCACGTCCAAATAATATCCAAAAACTCACCGGCTTCGTATTTGTCGAACTCCCAATGTATTGTTGTAAACTTGGCAGTCAACACCGTCTTTTCTGAAAACGGTTTTACTTTATCCGGCTTCCTTACCCAAAACGCATGAGTTGTAGACGAATTTGTTTCAAAAACACTTGCTCTAATTTGTAACATTTTTAATTCCTTTTAACGTAGATTCTAAAACCTTCTTGTTTTTCCGGTGTGTAAAAATCCTCATTATCATTCGCCGTGTAAAAACAGGACTCTTCACACAAACACGCCGAAATAAACAATTCAGGATTATCTAACAATTCATCCAAAATCGGTAAAAATTTATCGGCGTGATCAACGTAATAACGGTCACCATCCTCTGTTTCATAAAACCACTTAACTTCAATATTGCATGGTTTTAATATCGCTTCAATTTTATCTTGATACTCTTTAATTTTCTGTTTGGCTGTTTCAATATCGTCAGCATACTTCAAAACATTATAGTAATCCAATATCGCCGTCCAACAATAATCAATGAACCAACTGGAAGTGTACGAGCTGTGTTCCCAACCATATTGTTGCAAAGTCGCACTCAACACACTATTCTCATTTGTATCAGGCTTAAACCCTTCCTTGATACAAAAAGTATGTATCGAAGACGAATTGGTTTCAAACGCATTCAATCTACTTTGTAACATTTTAACCTCCTTACAAAATAATTCAAAAATATTTTTATTTATAACAGTATTATACCGGAAAAAATAAATGAAACAAGTTAATTCATTAAGAATTTATCGAACAAAAACTAATATCTTGTAAACAATCAAACATCGAAATAAACTTTTTTATAACTTCATCATCCACACCATATTCAATCAACCACGTTTGTATTAAATGCAATATTTTCTTTTTAGTAATCTCCGCAACTCTAATGTTTTCCATATTACTGTGTTCCCAAAACCATTGCTCAAAATAAAATTGTACGAAATCAAATGAATTGCCGATGTTACTATTTATTATCTTACAAAAAGAATCATACGGCTTAATTGTAAAATCATTATTGCCATTACATTTATCCAATAATTGTTGCACCATCCACAAAGACCGCCCCACAATAAGCGTTAATTCTTCATCACGGCACTTCCATCGCAAACGGAATAACCATGACATGACTTGTTCTAATTGTTGCGATGTGTAAGGATTGATAGACTGTTCATATTGTTTTAATAATGAATCAAAATGTTTTATAAAACTTTGAGGAGATTCTATTTTCCAAAGTTCATGATGATGCACCGCATACCATTCAAACACAACTTGAATGGAAACATGCCCGTGATCAGACGAATCCATAAATTTTTGTAATTGTTCCGCCCATTTATTAACTTGCGGTTTACGCCGATATTTGTTATTGTCCGTCGGCAACGATAATACAAAATTCACAAACTCTTTGGCAAGACGAATAGCAATACCTGATACAACAATCGGCGGCGTTGCTTTTTTAACAGTTTTTCTTACTGTTTTTTCAATTCGTCTTTTTGCCTCTTCTTGCTTTTCTTTAAGAGAAACAATTTTCCGTTGCCCAAAAGAAAACATAAAAATTCAAAAAAAGAAGGCGGTTCGCCCGAAACGAACGCCCCGCCCTCAATCCAACTCTGACTAACTTTCAACACTTCTACTAATATATCTACTTTAACTTTCAAAATGTAATCGAAAATTGTTTTACTAAATCGTTGTGCTAAAATGTTTGAGGAATTATCGGAAAATATTTTCGCACACAATCCGCTTGCCATTTTCGTTCAGCAAGACTGACAAGCATTTCACATTTCTCAAAATCATATATTTCAGACCAACGACTTTTGTAAGCGTGTAAATTTTTATAAATCTCATAAGAAGCCACCGATAAACAAAAATCGGCAACCCTACTATAATACGGATTACATTCGTACAACGACGGCACTAAATCGTTAATCACCCCAATCATTAAAGAAACAATATTATCGATGTTTGCATTTTTCACAAATTCTAACTTTAAATAGTTCATGTGATAACGGATAATATCCCATCTGGTTTTATCCGTTGGCGTTTCAATCCATTGACGTAACAATTCTAAGAATTTATGCGGATCACGATTATCCGTGTTTCTTTCGTATATCGGTAACACGTGTTCGACAATTTCACACAAACAACGAATCAATAACACGTTGTCAATCAATGACCTGTCCAACATGTCAAGCATACGAACCCCATCCTCGTAGGCGTCCCACTCATTTTGAGATGTTATAGTATTCATAATGTACTCCTTGTAAATTAAAAATTAGATTTAATTGTTGCATTTTTGAATGACTAAAAATGGGTGATTGCGTATTGGATCATACACTTCTTTTAACTGAAACCCGTATTCTTTAAACATATAATAAGATACGTTATGTCGAATACCGCCTATCGTATAATCTAAGCCTCCCCAAATACCAAGATTCGATTCTTTCAACCGTCCGGTTTTTGAGTGAAAAACAACCACTCCCCATTCCTTTAATTGTTTTAATAATGCCATATCACGGACGACCTCACCCGTTTCAGCATATTTAATAATTTTTTCTCTTGTTTCTTTTATTTCTTGCATTTCCTGCATTTGAAAAATCCCTGTGTTAAAGGTTTTGAAAAAAATTGTTAAGGAAAATATTGTTTTCCTTGTTTTATACTGATATTATACCAAATTTTATAGATATTTCAATAGTTTTAAGAACAATTTTTTTAAGAAATTACGACCATCCCCCCGCAGTACGGCGTGTCAATGTCGCAATAAGATTAAAAGCACCGGCAGAAGAATCAACCTGGTCTTTGTATTTAGAATTTGGAAAATATCGAAGTTCCGAAATGTATTCGTCATTCCATGCGCCGGGAACAAGCGTAACATTATAGCCGTTCACCTGAGAACTAAACGGCTCAGCACGCGTGTCTTTATGAGTATCCGCTTTGTCCATCTTGCACGTAAATCCCGCTAAATTACGAACCGTGTTTATCGCCGATTCAAACCCACCGGAACCCGGCTCCATCTCAACACCAACAATAACTTTTTTACCATCCTGTTCGGCAGTAGCACGAATTAAACGCTCTCTCGCATCCGAATCCCAACGACCACGTACAACATCCATAACATAATATTTGCCCATCTTTGTTCTTCCAATTTTCGTACCAACCGTATAACACGCCGTCTTTTTCACCGATACCGCTTTGTCCCAATAACGTACCATAAAAGTTACAGGGTCTGATGGATCAACATGCCCGATACGTAACCTCTCCACAAGGAACATCCCCCCACTACGTGGAATAGGATGTTGATCGTATTGGCAAGCGTAACCAAATTCTCCCATCCAACTACGGCGTTGCTCCAATAAATCTCTCGGCAACCTTACCGGATCAAATAAACCATCAACATAATTTGCCTTCGCCTCTTCCGGTAACACCGTTTGCCCTTCCGAACAATCAGCCGGTAAACAAATGTGTTTAAATGATCCGGGCTTCGCATTGGATATCCAATCTCCAGTCGGATCGTCTTGGTGTAACCGTTGCATAATCATAATAATCGGCGTCAGTTTGGCGTCAACAGTACGTGTGGTGATCGTTTCATGCAACCACATGTTCGCTGCCCGTATCCCCGCTTCCGACGCCGCTTCCGATGGATTCATCGGATCATCAATGACTATGCAATTGTGAACCAAAAAACCATTCGCAAAAAAATTATGAGTTTCCTCTACTTCAATGTCATAGACAAACTCCGAAGTACCGCTAATTCTTTTAATTGATTCGATTCGTGTACATTGTTCTTTTTGTGATGTAGTCCAATATGACAAGAAGCACAAAGCGTTATTAAATTTGTTTCTATATTGTTTTGTGGATCCATATCGATATGGTGCATAACTAGTCTTGAATCTCCTAGACCACAAAGAGAACAAACAAATCCATCTCTTTTGAATATAGGATGACGCATTTGTGTGTGAATGTAGTGAGAACTGTCTGCTTTTTTGTGATGGGAATTTCCCATGCCCAACATTCTTTGTGAATGTGCTTTGTTTGCACATATCCGTGTACAGTATTGTTGCCTTGTGTTGACCGGATAAAAAATTGTACCACAAATAGGACATGTTTTCAATTTTAGTGTCTTTCGCTTTTCGTATCGACATTGTGTACAATACCGACTGCGTTTTGATGGTAACGGAACGCCGCAAACAACACAAAATGTCTTTTTTCTGTTGTGTTCTGCAAAACATTTTCGACTGCAAAATACCCCGTTTGCGTTTCGTCGTAATGCTTTTCGTACATCGTAAGCCTTTTTTTCGACTACCTTTCCGCAGTGTTCGCAAAGTAATTGAATTGTTGCGTTTCTCTCTATCTGGTAACAATCCATACACATGTAACCCCGTCCGTTTATTGTTTTTCCACATTTTAGGCACACTTTGTTTTTGCGTGATTGATAAGAGCGAATCTGTGGGTCGTAGATTCTGCGCCTCTTTGTATCCTTGTCCATAAACGAAGAATTTATGTTCAGGAGTTGCTCTAACTTTACGTCCGCTAGCCTCAATTTCATAAAGATATTCACCTTTCCTTTTAAGCACTGCTACTACTTTTTTATAAACTAAAACACCATCTATCCCCCTTGATAAAACATTATCACCTATTTGAAGTTGTTCAATCGGTTTAGTACCGTCAGGAACAGAAACTTGCGTACCAGCCGGAAAACAGTGGGCGTGTTTGCCAGTGATCGCTCCCCCAATCCCTGCACAATATCGTTCTCCATGTTGCGTATTGGTGAAGTGCATTGCCTGCTCCAGTTCCAGTTTTATCTCTGGAAAACATCTTTGATACTTTTCAGAACGAAAAACATCACGAGACTTTCGACTAAAATCAAAAGCCAACGCACCACTGTAAGAACAAGCAATAACACGAGCACTCGCCACCCGTGTCCATATCCAATTTGTAAGAAGAATAGAAAAAAGACTACTCTTTGAAGTAGAAGGCGGAACATTAATAATCAAATCATATATTTTCGGCTGTCCGGCAAACACCCGTTCCAACACCACTTGAACTTCATCACAAAGATATTTAATGTGCCAATTCCAGATAGGATGTTCAGGAATAATCACGCTCCAAAATTCCTGAACAAACCGGTAAAAAGATTCTTTCGTTACATCGCGGACTAACCTCGTTTCAATCTCCGGCGAAACACAAACAGACTTTGCTACACGACCCATTTTTCTATAACCTTGTTATTATTGTTGCAAAATAATAAAACAAATTTTATTGTGGGGAGTCCCTTTTTGTTTTGTCATTATCCGCTAAAACATTCTCACAGATTTCACACATTTTTAGTAATGCAGTAGAACGATTTTTGATACCAAATTGTTTTTGTATTTTCGACATAATACTAATAAATCGATCAGGATCACCAATAATAAGATTTGTAGATTCTCCCTCCAAACCGACTTTTTGCTCCAAAGCCTCCAATAAATGTTCAACACGTTCCCGATTCGCCTCACAAAACATAAATGTTAATGAATATAACGCTAATTCATTTTCCGAAATAGCAGATAAATCCAAAGATTTACAATCAAACAATAATTTTTCATCAATGCCACTATATTGTTTCAAAAACAAATCGTCCAAATCCAAATATAAACTTTTCAAAATAATTAAATCATCTTGTCCCGCTATAGCATTATGACTTATCTGTATCGCTAATTGCCGTTTCTCATCAAAATCTTCCACGTCCCCATAAAGAATTAATATCTTTTCTAAATTAGCCTTAATCGCTGATTTAATACGATGATTACCGCTAATGATTTTATATTTTCCGTCTTTTTGCTTAATCCCAAACGGCAATTGACTTAAAAAACCATCGTGTTTAATATTTGTTGTCAATTTATCCTGTTGCTCTTTTGTCATGTATCGTGCATTGCGAGCAAGCATAACACAATCATTTTTCGGTGAAATATAGGCTAATTTGTAAGGCACAATCAATTGATTTATCTCT
>JAISNF010000014.1 GCA_031276415.1 Planctomycetaceae bacterium | reverse complement strand
GTTTGGTGCGCGTTGGGGTGGTTCTTCACAGACCTATACACAATTTTTTACGATACTTCCGCCCAATAGCCCTTCGTGTACAACGGGATCAGATTACGAAGCTAATGGTGTTATTGCTTCTGCCAGTAGTAATCATTCCGGCGGCGTTAACGTATCATTATTTGATGGTTCTGTCCGTTTTGTTTCTGAAACGGTCAATTGCGGTGACCTGACAAAATCACCGTTTGATACAGATATCAATCAAGGCGGTCACAGTGATAAAGTAACTCCACCAACAGTCAATTATGGCGGTGAATCTTATTACGGTGTTTGGGGAGCAATGGGTAGTCGCGGGGGCGGCGAAATTGCTTCGCCGTAATATATCGTTTCGTTAAAATGTACAAATTTATGTCGTATTGTTATCCCTTTTAAACAATTTTTCATTTTTATGAAAGGAAAATCAAGATGAAAAAGAATGCCTTTACTCTTGTTGAACTCCTTGTTGTTATTGCGATTATCGGAGTTCTTATTGCATTGTTACTTCCCGCGGTTCAAGCAGCACGAGAAGCGGCAAGGCGAATGCAGTGTACCAACAAAATCAAGCAATTGATGCTTGCCTGTCACAACAAACACGATGTTACCGGAACGTTTCCGGCAGCAAGCCGCCCGCAACTGCTAAATAAGCGGCAATATGATGGTTATATCAATGCATTGCTTCCCTTTATAGAGCAAACAGCATTGTATGACCGTGTCCGTGCTGCGTGTTTCAATGATCCTGTCGGTTCAGCGAGATGGCCATGGGAGACAGCGAATGATGCTCTTGGCAATCCGTCCCCGTTCACAACGCAACTTTCCGAAGTTGTTTGTCCATCGGAGACTGGAACCGGATTCCTCGGTTTGGGAAAAAACAATTATCGTTGCAATGCCGGTGACCTGTGGGTCAACTGGGATTCCTTCCATGCTGCTCGCGGTCCCTTTGCTCCTGGTGACCGGTTGGAATGTAAAACGAAGGATATTAAAGACGGAACAAGTAACACCATCGGTCTCTCTGAAGCGGCGGTTGGTTCCAATGTTAACGGTAACGATATTCGTGGAAATATCGCCATTAACGTTACTTATGGTGCGCCGCAAAATTGTAAAGCGGTTGCGATCAATGGCAAAGAATTTGACCCTGCGAAAAAAGGTACAGAAAATTATCCAGATCGGGCGGTTGGATGCCGTTGGGGCGGCTCTTCACAAACATACGCACAGTTTTTCGTTGTTCTTCCGCCCAATAGTCCTTCATGTACAACCGGTACAAATTATGAAAACAACGGAATCATTGCTTCGGCAACAAGTTATCATCCCGGCGGAGTTAATGTTGCAATGTGTGATGGAGCGGTCAAATTTTTTTCCGAAACAATTGATTGCGGAAATCTAAACGATACTCCATTTAGTACGATAACCGAAGGAGGAAACGGGTCGAATCCTCCTTCGGTACCGATTCGCGCCAATTCCTATTACGGAATTTGGGGATCGCTTGGCAGCCGTAACGGTAGTGAATCCGTTTCGCCTCCGTAACAATAAACTTATTTGTACCGGAAACCGGAGAACAGATCATTGTTGTCCGATTTTGTAATATTATTAACTTTGCTAACCTTTTTAATTTTTATGAAAAAATACATGATTTTGTTTTGTGTTATTGTATTTGTTGCTGGTTGTAGTCCTAAAGTTTCGTATTTGCCGACGGAACATGTTCAGGGAGTTGTTACACTTGACGGAGTACCGATTGACGATGCTCTTGTAACATTTATCCCTGTTAAGGCTGATGGTGTTGCTGCATCCGGTTATTCAAACACGGAAGGAATTTACCAATTAACCGCAGTCGGTGGTGAACCGCAAAAAGGAGCAGTTACGGGCGATTATATTGTTACGGTTAATAAGGTCGAGATCAAAATGGTCAAAACTCCGTCACATTATCCCAACGAGCCGTCAACAGAAACCGCCGTACAAACACCAATTTTGCACAAAAATTATCTCAACGCCAAAACGTCTCCGCTCAAAGCAACTGTTACCAAAGGTAAAAACAAAATTGATTTACCGTTAACAAAAAACGGCGACAAATAAAAAAATCAATAAAGGTAACCGACGCGACTCTTCGGCAAAAGGGTCGCCTAAATTTGTGTTACATAATGATTCAAATAAAAACGAAAACCGGATTTTCCGGTATGATTGATTTTGTTATAAATATTGTTTTGTATTTTTCGTTGAAGGTTATATTGTATTTTATAAATCAATACGATATGTTATTTACTTGAAAATTTCAATTGGTAATAGTTCATTTACCGGTTGTTGTACTTTATTCCGTCCTCAACATTTCACCCTTTAATTTTTTATTGACTATGATGCGAACAAGTTTTTTATGTTGTTGTTTTTTTGTTGTTTATTTGTTTTGTAATATTGTTTCCGGTTTGGCGCAAGAGCGTTATGTTCCGAAAGATTTTCAGGAACGGTTACATCAGGATTGGATCCTTCAAGATACAGAAGAAAAAAACACCGGAACAAATAACCGTTGTTTCACCGATTCAACAGGAAATACCCTCGAAATCAAAATTATCGAAAAAGTTTTGACCGAACTCGATAATAACAATAATAACAGCAACAGCAACAACAGCCAACCTTTTCGGGATGAATTGAAAAAGTTACAAGATGCGAAAACTCCCGGCAATCATCCGCATTGGAAAGAATTATATTTGAAAGCATGCACGGAACGCCGACAAAAACGATTACAAATTGTTCGTGAAAAATATCCGGTGATCGTTTACGCCAAACATCAAGTTCTCGGCGGTTCTCATTACGCCTACACCGAAGCCCCAAGCGATGCCCAATATCCCGAATATCGTAATTTATTAGGCGGAAAAATATTGTCCCTGCAAATTCAACCGGACGGTTCCGTTATAGAAGATCTGCTCGTCGAAGCCCCGCAAAATGGAACATTACGCGATCCCAATGTTTCCTTTGACGGTCGTAAAATCGTTTTCTCCATGCGCAACAGTTACGACAATGACGACTATCATCTTTACGATTACGAAGTCGAAACGAAAAAGATTCGGCAATTAACGTTTGGACTTGGTTTTGCCGATGTGGAACCGTGTTATTTGCCCGACGGCAATATCTTGTTTTGTTCAACACGTTGTATGCAGATTGTTGATTGCTGGTGGACGGATGTTACAAATCTTTATCTTTGCGATCAAGACGGACGATTTTTGCGGCGAATAAGTTTTGATCAGGTTCACACAAATTATCCGCAAGTTTTAAGCGATGGACGAGTTATTTACACGCGTTGGGATTACAATGATCGTGGGCAAATTTTCCCGCAACCGCTTTTCGTCATGAATTATGACGGAACCGGTCAAACCGAATATTACGGTAACAACTCGTGGTTTCCGACAACCATTCTTCATGCACGCGGTATTCCCGATTCCAATAAAGTTGTTGCGGTTGCGAGCGGACATCATACGCATCAACGCGGTAAACTTATTGTGATTGACCGCGCCAAAGGAACACAAGAAAATCAGGGAGTTCGGCTGATTGCGCCGCCGCGTCAAACAAACGCCGATAAAATTGACGCTTACGGTCAAGACGGCGATCAGTTTCAATATCCGTTGGCAATTAACGAACATCATTTTATTGTTTCGTACACGCCGGATGGTTTTCCGAAAAAAGATCATTACGATATTCCGTTTGGGCTGTATTACATGGACATCGACAACTCACGGCGTGAATTGTTGGCTTATGATCCGGCGGTGAGTTGCGGTCAACCGGTTCCGTTACAAGCCCGTCAATCTCCAATGCTTCGGGCTACTCCGGTTGATTATGAAACACAAACAGGTTCGTATTATGTGCAGGATGTTTATTTCGGTCCCGGTTTGGAAGGAGTTGAACGCGGAACGGTTAAGGAATTACGAGTTGTTGCGTTGGAGTTTCGACCAGCCGGAATTTTGAAAAACCGCAATAATGGTCAAGGCGGCGGAGCAATGTGTTCAACACCTATTTCTATTGACAACGGTTCATGGGATGTCAAACGTGTTCTTGGAACGGTTCCGGTTGAAGCGGACGGTTCGGCGTATTTTGAAGTTCCGGCAAGAACGCCCGTGTTTTTTCAATTGTTGGACGCTCGCGGCGAAGTTGTTCAATCAATGCGAAGTTGGTCAACACTTCAACCGGCTGAAATGTTTTCTTGTGTCGGTTGCCACGAAGAAAAAGGAACAACACGGAATAATCCTTTGTCGCGCGGCGGTACTATGCGAACATTGGCGTTGCGGAAATCGCCGCGAAAACCGGTTCCGCTCAACGGAGTTTCGGCGGAAACAGGGTTCAGTTTTGAACGGATTATCCAGCCGATTCTCGATAAACATTGCGTTCAATGTCATACCGGAATTGAAAATACCGGAATAAAAAATACCGGTATTGAAAATGAAGTAATCGCAAAACTTCTCGGCAACAATAAAACGCCGTTTAGTCTTTTGGGAAATCAATTTAACGAACCGAATTTCAATACGGCAGGACGCCGTTTTAGTGAATCGTATGTTAATTTAACCCGTCGCGGGTTACCCAATGAAATTGTTCATTGGTTGAATGTTCAATCGGTTCCGACCATGTTGCCGCCGTATTTTGCCGGTTCGCCCAAAAGCAAACTGCTCAGAATGTTTGGCGAAAATGCGGCATCACACCCCAAGACGGAACCGTATCACAAAAACGTGCAACTCAATGATCTTGAACGCCGTCAACTTGCGCTTTGGATTGATCTGCTTGTTCCGTTTTGCGGTTCTTACACGGAAGCGAATAACTGGAATGAAAATCAAAAAGCGGAGTTCGCCTATTATTTGGCAAAACGAAACCGCATGACGGAAATCGAACAGGAAAATGTTGCCAAATTTGTTTCGTGGCGCAATGGCGAATTGGAACTTCCGAAGCCGGAACATTTTACTCAATTTGAATCGGGCGGTTTGAATTTCAAGAAGAAATTTATTGAAAATTGGTTTGTATCGCGAAAAAACTTGCCTATTGTCGGCAAACAAAGCGGCACGGAAAACATTTACCGAAATCTTGCGTTGAATCCGTCGGCTGTTTCCGGTGAGGCTG
>JAISNF010000001.1 GCA_031276415.1 Planctomycetaceae bacterium | reverse complement strand
GATTCAGAAACACGTTGCCGCAGCAGAACGTGAACGGCTTGACGCATTAGGATATAAAAAACGGGATATCCCTAATGAACCTTGTTTGTATAAAATTGGGGATGTGCCAAACTCGCATAGCGTCAGCGACTTCCCACAGCCTCCCCCAGTTGAAGTCAATAATGCAAAGGAGACAATATGAATCTTAGTCGGACGTATGATTTGTTACAATATGTTTTGTTTATATCGACTTGTGTTGCCGGACTTATTTTTGTAGTTACCGACATACACTGGTTTTACGTATTAGACAACAATGCGAAATGGAATGCGTTGTTTACACATTACAACGAGTACGAAATATTGTGGTATTTAGATGTTTTTACGTACATTTTTCTGTATTTGTGGCTTGCGGTGAAACTATTGCGTTTCGCTTGTGATCCGGCGGCGGTGAAAGCGGTATTTAAGAAATATCTTGTTACTGTTTTTCGGTATGTTTATCCGTGTCTGACATTCGATACTTTGTTTAAGGTTTCGGTTCTTGTTGTTGCGTTTCTTATTCTTAGACACGCTTTCGGTTGCGGTTCTGGATTTACACGGCTTGTTATTCTTAGCGATATTCGTCCGATGGCGAATATCTGGTACGATATTTATTGTCCGTTAAATTGGTTGTTTCGTATTATTTGGAGTTAGGGAAGCATGAAAAAAATCTTTGAAGAAAAGTATTTATATTTACTTGTGTTTTTGTTGGTTGCTATTGGTTACAGCGTTCAAATGGTAACGTTTAGCCGTTTTTTGTCTGATACGAGGAATTTCACTGTTTACACGGCGTGGACTTTGAATCAGGAATTACGGCGGGAGATTCATGATCATCCAGAACGTTACCCCGAATACAACCCCGATGGTACGAGAAAACTTATGATAGTCGATAAGAAAATAGACGCCGATACTGTTGTTCCCGAAATCAGTAATGCGTTTACGCTTTATGATAGGGGGATGTCCCCATTTAAGATTCGGGACGTCGCTAAGAATAGTATTACAAATATTTCGTCAACGCTTGATAAACCTGCGGGGAGGTCTGGATTTATCCGTGTTAAGGACGGACATTTTTATAATGATAAAGGCAGGTTCCAGATTGCGGGGATTAACAATACGTATGCTGCCAATTTTCCAACTCACGATGACGCCGAAGTAACGGCGTTAAAATTGGCACGGTTCGGTTTTAATTGTGTTCGGTTACATCATTGCGACGAAAAGGGATTTTGGTCAGGCAATAAAACAATTTTTGACGAAAATAAGTTGGAGTTGTTTGATTACAATGTTGCCGTTCTGAAAAAGCAAGGGATTTACGTTAATCTCAATCTTCATTGTTCACGTTATTTAGGACACAACGAAGGTGTTATTCCATCGGGTGTTCTCTTCGATAAAGGTATCGATAATTTTGATACATCTATTCGGGATTTGAACAAAAAGTTTGCGTTTGATTTATTGAATCATGTCAATCCCTACACCGGGAACGCTTACAAAGATGAACCGGCTGTTGCGATGATTGAAATTAACAACGAAAATTCCATCTGCCAGATTTGGCGTAATGGTTCGTTGGAGAAAGCAAATGAATATTATCTTCATGAGTTGCGTGATTTGTGGAATGCGTTTTTGAAAGAACGTTACGGTAACGATGAGAATTTACGCAAAGAGGTCGGTTTTGAAACAATTCCGTTGGGTGATGATTTGTTAAAGGGTACGGGGGCTTATGTTCCCAAACGTAAAATTGTTCGGCTTGCTGATAAACACAACAACATTAGCGACCCGCAGGAAACGGCGTTGGAGAATACGTTTGTTTTGGAGGTTAAGGGGCAGAAGAAAGATTTACGTCAATTGGTTTGTGATGGTTTGAGTGTAAAGAAAGGGCAGTTGTACACGTTTTTTGTTACGATGCGTACCGATGTTCCGTCCTCTGTTTTGTTGCGGCATGTTTTCAGCAACAAGAAAGGACGCACGGTTAAAATGTACACGCAAGGGAAGTTTGAAACCTACACCTATACTTTTATTGCGGATCGGGACGATAACAATTTTCGCTTGGGCATTGGCGGTTTTCTTGAAAATGTTCTGTATCAGATTCAATCGTTGTCTTTTCGGGAGGGGGGCAGTGTCGAATATCCCAAGATGGACGACCGACCTGTTGTTTTAGAAGAGTCGTTTGATGTTTACACGACAAGTCTTGTTAATAATAAACTGCTCAAAACGCTTGCGACGATCAATCTCCAAAAGATTCTGGACGGACAAATTCTCCAGCCGACTGTTGACTTGGAATTACGGGCAAGAGCGAACAGAAAATATCGTATTGACATGCTGGTTAAAACGGCGGCAAAATTGCCGATAGCGATAATGTTTCAACAGCAAGGCAAAACATTAACTAAAAAAGAGAACTATAATTCTTTTGAGAAGCCGGGCAATCCGTATATTTTATCGTACACTGTCGAATCGCAGAGTAACGATAATATCGCTTTGATTGTTGAAGACAAACAACGCTCCATGTCTTACACTATTGATATTCTGCAGGTAAAACCGGTTGCGGAACAATCCAATGAAACAATTTCGTTGGACAGTATGAATATCCCCGTACTGTTTTACAGTCTCATTTCCCGTTACCCGGCAAAGTTGC
>JAISNF010000624.1 GCA_031276415.1 Planctomycetaceae bacterium | reverse complement strand
CACCCAACCCCAATTTTTCTAAGCCCCGCATGGGGCGAGATTATGGTTGTTCGGGCTGATAATCTCGCCCCATGCGGGGCTTTTATTTGTTGTTGGCGTTGGTTTCCGTAGGTTCCGCTGCGCTACACCTACGGTTATGCATAATCCCGTCCCTGCGGGACTTAGGAAATATCACGGAATTTCTACACTAAACCGAGACACTATTGAATAAATACAAATTTTTCTTCTCTGTGAACTCTGTGTTCTCTGTGGTTAATAAAAAAACAGTTATTAGAAGTCCTCATTTAGGAGAAAATCAATCTCCAGATTAAGGGAAAATTTCATTTTTTTCGATTGGGGTTACTGTTTTCGGGTTGTTCCTGTTGAAAACCAATTAAACCTGTGTCATAATACTTTTTCGTTTTTTCCACTGTTCATTAACTATTTATTAACTTTTACCCACTACAACACAATGGCTTACCACATTCTTTTGGTTGAAGACGACCCCGATTTTCGATTGACGGTGAAGCAATCGCTTCAGAATGCCGGTTTTGCGGTTACGGAGTCGGAGAGCGAACAGCAGGCTTATGAACTTGCCCGACGTTCCAAATTTGATCTTGCAATTGTCGATTTAATTATGGAAAACAGCGATAGCGGATTTACGTTGTGTTATCATTTCAAAAAAGATTATCCCAATATGCCGTTAATTTTATTGAGCAGTTCCGCAAGCGATATGGGGATTGAATTTTCAATGGAATCCGCCTCAGAGCGTGCCTGGATTAAAGCGGACACGTTGCTCAATAAACCCATCCGGTTTGAACAATTACTGTATAGCGTACAACGTTTACTCGGCTGTTTTGCCCCAGCAGGACATTAGGGAATTTTTACTAACCACAGATTTTTACCTAACCACAGAGAACAATTTTTATTAACCACAGAGAACACAGAAAGCACAGAGGAAGAATTTTTTAATTGGAATCGAAACGTTATTAATGTTTAAGGTTAAAATTGATTTTTGATCTAAATAATTAAAAAAATTCTTCTCAGTGAACTCTGTGTTCTCTGTGGTTAAACAATCTAATCTGTGGTTAAATAATTTGGGTTAAACAAAAAAACCGGTTATTATTTTGAGCCATGAAGAATTATCTTGTTACAGGCGGAGCCGGATTTATTGGTTCGCATTTGGCGGAGGCGTTGTTGCGTGCGGGCAATAGTGTTACGGTTGTGGACGATCTTTCGACGGGGCGTTGGGAAAATATCGCCGGACTCGAATCGGGAACTTTTGCCAATCGTTTTCGGGCAATTATTGCGTCGGTGGATGATTCTCAACTTATGGATCAGGAAGTTCCGAAACATGATTTTGTGTATCATCTTGCCAGTGCGGTCGGGGTGAAGTTAATTATTGATCGTCCTGTTGAGACGGTTCAGCGGATTGTTCGGACGACCGACACTTTAGTTGAATCTTGTGCACGTTATCGTCGTCCGCTTTTGCTGACTTCGACCAGCGAAGTTTACGGCAAATCGGAAGCGGTTCCGTTTCAGGAAGAGAACGACGTGGTGATGGGTTCAACCTCGAAACGCCGTTGGGCTTATGCTTCCGCTAAAATGCTTGATGAATTTCTGGTTCTTGCACATTATTATCAATCACGTTTGCCGGTGTATATTGTCCGGTTGTTCAACACGGTTGGGCAACGTCAATCAGGGCAATACGGTATGGTGTTACCGCGTTTTGTGGCGGCGGCAAAACGTAATCAACCGTTGGAAATTTACGGTGACGGCAATCAGCAACGTTGTTTTTGTTCGGTCTTGGACATTGTTGATGCGTTGCTCCGTTTTCCCGATGCGCCGCAGGCAATTGGTCAGGTTGTCAATCTTGGGAGCAATGAAGAAATCAGTATCCGAAAACTTGCGGAGCGGGTTATTTCCATTCTTGGTTCACAATCGGCGATGGTGTCTGTTTCTTATGAAGACGCTTATGGACCCGGATTTGACGACATGCGCCGCCGTATTCCCGATCTTAGACGGGCAAAAGAATTACTCGGCTGGACACCTCAAACATCCTTAGATGAAATCATCCGATCATTGTAATACACTGTTTATAACTTGCTTGTTTTTTTCCAAACAACGAATAATGTTGACCAAACAACGGGTGATGTTGACCAAAAAACAGGTGTTGTTTTGCAAAAATCAGGTGTTGTTTTGCAAAAAATAGGAGCAATGTCAGCGAGTACGCCGTTGCAATCTTTCGGCAAAAGGTTTGCCTGCCCTCTTGATTTTCGTTTGTAAACAAATTAAATTGGTTCTCAATTGAATATTTGATGAAATTTTTATAAAGATTTCGCAGAATCATTTAACTTTTTTTGTTTTTAATTTTACCTATTTTTACCTATTTTTAACTATGTCAACATTGGAAAAGCCGCGTCGGGTGATTCTTAAAATTTCGGGCGAATGTTTTTGTCCGCCTCAAGAGCGGGGAATTACGATGGATTCTGTCATGCATCTTGCGGAGCAGGTTGCCGAAGTTGCCAAGCAGGGAATACAAATTGCTATTGTGATGGGTGGCGGTAACATTTTGCGTGGCGGTCAGTTCAAAGCCGCCAACGCTTCGATTCAGGAATCAACTGCTCATTATATGGGAATGTTGGCGACAGTGATCAATGGTCTTGCGCTTCAGGATGCGATTGAACTTGTTGGTCAGCCGACGCGGTTGATGACGGCGTTTGCGATGGATGTTGTTGCGGAGCCGTATATTCGCCGGCGGGCGGTTCGGCATTTGGAAAAGGGGCGAATTATTCTATTGGCGGGTGGTACGGGCAGTCCGTTTGTAACAACCGACACCGCAGCCGCCCAACGTGCTCTTGAACTTGGTGCTGATGTTTTGCTCAAAGCCACCAAGGTTGACGGTGTTTACAGTGACGATCCCGAAAAAAATCCGCAGGCGGTTCTGTATCCTGCACTAACTTATAAAGCGGTTCATCAACAGAATCTTCGGATTATGGATCAAGAATCCATTGCCAAGTGTGGAGAACACAACATGCCGATCATGATTTTCAACTTCCGTACAGAAGGCAATCTCAAACGGGCATTGCTCGGTGAACGGGTTGGTACTTTCATCACAAAATAATGATACATTCTTTTGGGAACTTCTAAAAACCACAAATATATTTTTATTAACCACAGAGGACACAGAGAAAAAATTTGTATTTATTCAGTAATGTCTTAGTTTAGTTGAAATTCCGTAATATTTCCTAAGTCCCGCAGGGACGAGATTATGCATAACCGTAGGTGTAGCGAAGCGGAACCTACGGAAACCTGATAACACCAAACAAAGCCCCGCATGGGGCGAGAT
>JAISNF010000595.1 GCA_031276415.1 Planctomycetaceae bacterium | reverse complement strand
CCAAACAAAGCCCCGCATGGGGCGAGATTATGGTTGTTACGGTTAATAATCTCGCCCTTGCAGGGCTTAAAAAATTGGGTTGGGTGTTGCCGATCCGTAGGTTCCGCTTCGCTACACCTACGGTTATGCACATCACACCCCTGCGGGGTTAAGATTGAAAAATCATCAACGGTACTACAGACGCAATACATTGCGCCTTTACGATTTAAACCTATTACCGTGAATGATTACAATAAATTTGTAGTTTTTAAAAGTTACTATAAAAGATTCATAAACATCAAATGGATTATTCTCCGTTATTTATTTCGCTCAAGACGTCAATTTGTGCAACAATTGTCGCATTTTTGTTCGGTATTATTGCCGCACGGTTGGCAATTGGATTACCTAAACGAGTTAAAGCCGTACTTGATGTTATTTTGACGTTGCCGTTGGTGCTACCGCCGACGGTGATCGGATTTATTTTGTTACTGATTTTCGGTTGGAACAGTCCTGTCGGTCAATTGTTACGTAAGATTGGTATTCGTATCGTTTTCTCATGGGAGGCAACCGTTATTGCGGCAACTGTTGTAGCATTTCCGCTGATTTATCGTACAATCCGTGCTTCTTTGGAACAGATTGAACCGTCGGTTCTTGACGCCGCCAGAACATTGGGACTTTCCGAATGGACAATTTTTTGGCACATTATGTTACCGATGACATTACCCGGTTGTATTGCGGGCGCAATTCTTGGTTTTGCCCGTGCGCTCGGAGAATTTGGCGCAACGTTAATGATTGCCGGAAATATTCCCAAACGGACACAAACAATTCCCGTTGCAATATGGAGTGCGGCGGAAGGCAATGACATGCAAACGGCGTTGATTTGGGTTCTGTTAATTATCGTAATATCCTTTTTTATTATTTTGCCGCTTAATCTGTTCGGGGAAAAACGTACATGAGTCTTGAAGTAAATATTACAAAAAAATTGGCGCATTTTACGTTGAAGGTTTCTTTTCGTACTGAAAATGAATGTCTTGGACTGCTTGGGGCGTCGGGTTGCGGCAAAAGTATCACGCTTAAATGTATTGCGGGAATTGTTCAGCCGGATTCGGGATTTATTGTAATCAATGGTTGTACGGTTTTTGATTCGGAACGAAAAATCAATCTGCCGCCGCAAAAACGCCGTACCGGTTTTTTATTTCAACAATATGCGTTGTTTCCGACAATGACGGTGCGTGAAAATGTCGAGATTGTACTCCGGCATCTTAAAAAAACGCAACGAAAACAATCTACCGATGAAATACTGGAAAAACTGCGGCTTCAAGAATTTTCACGACAAAAACCCTCGCAACTCAGCGGCGGTCAGCAACAACGTGTTGCGATGGCGCGGATGCTTGTTTCATCGCCGGAAATTATTATGCTTGACGAACCGTTTTCCGCTTTGGATAGTTTTTTGCGCTTGGCGGTTGAAACAGAATTGGCGGAAATACTTGCGGCGTTTTCCGGTACAATTTTATTCGTTTCTCATAACCGCGACGAAATTTATCGTCTTTGTCAACGTATGCTGGTTCTGCAAAACGGAACAATAGCGGCATTGGGAACAACTTCCGAACTGTTTCGTAATCCCGAAACATTGGCAACTGCACGGCTTATTGGTATCAAAAATATTGCACCGGCTTTTCCTGTTGGCAACCGCAAAATTAATGTACCGGATTGGGGAATTATTCTTGAAACAAATCAAAATATTCCAGACGGAACAAATTATGTTGCCATACGCGCTCATCATATTCGTGAAGCACAACCAAATGAAACCGTAAATTGTTTTGATTTTAACGTTTCAAGAAAACAAAATGAACCGTTCCGTATTCAGGAAATACTAACGCTTACACCAGAATCTTGTCAAAACAATGAAAGCGGTCAAAACAATGGAACTTCTCAAACTAATAAAACCGGTCAAACCAAAACGCCGTTAATTCGTTTCATTTCAGGAACGCAAGACCCTTTTTTTTCGTCACAAGAAGTTCATCTTATTCGCCGTTTATGTATTCCTCCTTCTCACCTGCTCCTTCTGAAAAATGAACAATAATAGAAAACAATGAACAAAATATCGCAAACAACCAAAACATTAGACGCAATTTTTCCTAAAAATTCTTGAAAAACTACTGGAATATGCAATCAAAAATGATATTATAAGGTAATATACAGAAGGGAAGTGATTTTATGGGTAAAATCAATGTTTATTTAGATAATTGTTCCTATAATGTTTATCAAAACATGGGAAAATATTGGAGGAGACTATGAATGATACGCTGTTAATGAAAACCGAGATGCAAGTATTAATTGAAAGATTGAGGAATATAAACGCTAAAAATTTATTTCATTAATATTGCGTGAACCATTTGACTTTACCGAATGGAGAAGAGAAAATTTATTTGCCGGAATGACAATAGAAGAGATTAGCAGTGTGAGGCAATGAAACTGTATACTCAAAATCATGGAAAATAAAAAACGGAAAAACAGCATCTAACAAAACTGTTTACGCTTCGGGATTAAAACGCCAAAATGTTGTAAATAACCGGAACGTTAACGCAATTGGTTGTACAAAATTGGGTCAAAACGTATAACAATCATACAAAAACAACTCTTGAAAATATTTGATTATTGATATAATAAAAAGGAGGAAAATATAATGTCAGATATGATTTTAGACGTTCAAACATTACCGGAAACGATTTTTTCAAAAATCACCACAAAAAAAGTAAAAATTCACGAGGAAAATGGTTCTATAACTTTAACCCCTTTTTCTGAAGAAAAATTACGTTTTGATCATTTAGTCGGTATATTTTCTGATGGGAAAATGTCAGTGGATAAATTTTTGTTACAAAAGCAATTGGATTAGCGGAAACAATAATCAATGATGGATATTTTGTTAAGGCGGATCATCATGAATTGGATACAGTAGAACAAAAAGAAAAGATAAAAATCATTTGGATTAGATAAAGGACAAAAAAGTAAAAAACCAACCAAACCTTCGCATAACAAGACTGTTTACGCTTCGGCAGCAAAGACACTCAATAGCCCAAAATGTTGTAAACAACCGGAACGTTATGCGAAATAAAAAACTGAAATTTTTGTAATTGTGAGACGCCGCCATCCGTGTCGATGTAACAAATTTTTTATAGAATAAGAATATTTTACCAAATAACATTGACAGGATATTTTTGAATATTTGAATCTTTGGTAATAAGAAACATTTCTTCTGAAATGGCTGTCGCCACAAGCAACCTGTCAAAAGGATCCCGATGAATAAAAGGGATGTTTTCTAATCCTAAAATAGATTTTTTATCAATACGAAGTAATTCAAAACCATTTGTATCAATTAGTTCCAAGATACCGCCTATGTTGCCTTCAAAAACAAGTTTTTTCAAACTTATTTTTATAGCAATTTCCCAAATAGAAACCATACTGACAAACTTTTGATTTTGTGAATCAATAATTGCATGTTTTGCCTTTTCGGACAATTGAATATCGCCGTCAAAAAACCAAATAAGCGTATGCGTATCTAAAAGCAAATTCATTATTGCATGTACTCCGTAAAGTCTTCTAATGGATCGTCAAAATCATCTGACATTTTAAATTTACCTTTAGCGCAACCAAATACAGGAATTTTTGGGTGTACATTAGAAACCGAAGAAGCGTCTTTTACGGGAAAAATAATTATTTCCAACTCAGTTCCCACGTATTTTTCGGGAATTGGTAAAATTATTTGTTTATTATTGGGTGTAAAAATTGTCCGTATCATTGAATTTTACTCCTATGCCTAATAAAATACACTAAAAAGGATAAAGATCAAGAGGATAAATCAGGAAAATCCCGCCTGCCGTCTATTATAGACGCTTTGTAACAGGTTTTTACGTCGCATAATAGGATTGTTTTATACTTCGGGGCTAATGTGCCAAAACATCGTAAATAGCCGGTAGTTTTAATGAAAAAAAAATAGAATGTGGTTTTATAAATAGATATGCTAATGAAATACGTTATCCTTATATGATACAAGTATTTGAGGAAGACGTATTATATGTAATTAGATCTATTGAAAAAATAAAAGAGTATAGATGCATTAAAAAAAATTAGGGACGAAATAGTGAGAAATGACAATGAAAATAATGTAAGCAAGCCCCATAACAAACCTATTTACGTTTCGCCGCTAAAGCCCATCGGTTTCCGCAACGACTAGAACATCAGCCGGCGCAACTGTTATAAAACTTCATTTCCTCTTAATTTTCTCATTTTCATAACAAAACAATCTCGGTAGCATTGACATTAACTTGTTTTTTGCGACAATTCTTTTTTTCTTTGTTTTGGGGAAAATTTTTTTGAAAGGCAAATCATCATGTTGGATCGAAAATTTATTCTGGAAAATATCGAATCTGTTAAACTTAACTGCCAAAATCGGGGAGTTATCGTTGATGTGGATCGTTTTGTTGTGCTCGAAACAGAACGGAAATCATTACAACAACAATTGGAACGTCTGCAAACCGAAGCAAATTCCATTTCAAAATCCATCGGTTTGGCAAAATCATCGGAAGAAAAAATCGCCAAAAAAGAAACCGGCCGACTCCTTCGTGAAAAAATCAATGAAACACAAACAAAATTAAATAACATCGAAATCGAATCAGACAATATACAACGTTCCATTCCCAATATGACCCACCCCGATGCTCCCATCGGAGCCGATGATACCGCCAATCAACAACGCTCTCTCGGAAAAACTCCCCTGCCAACCTATCATTTCAAACCGTTAGATCACGTTGTTCTCGGCGAAAAACTCGATCTGATTGATTTTGAATCCGGCGCAAGAGTTGCCGGAGCCGGATTTTATTTTCTTAAAAATGAAGCCGTTTTGCTGGAACTCGCCTTGCAACGTTATGCGGTTGAAATTTTGTCGCAAGCGGGTTTCACTCTCACCGCTACTCCAGATCTTGCCCGTAACGATATTTTACAAGGAACCGGTTATATTCCGCGAGGTCCCGAAACTCAAATTTATAGTATTGACGGAACCGATTTAAGTCTTGTGGCAACAGCGGAAATTCCATTAGGCGGCTTGTTGGCGGGGCAAACTGTTGAAGCGGAAATACTTCCATTGCGTTTTTGCGGTATTTCGCATTGTTTTCGGACGGAAGCCGGAGCCGCCGGACGGGCGTCACGCGGATTGTATCGTGTTCATCAGTTTACAAAAGTTGAAATGTTTGCGTTCACTCTGCCGGAGCAAAGCGAAGAAATACACCACGAAATGCTCAATCTTGAATGTAAAATTTTCGACGGTCTCGAAATTCCTTATCAGGTTGTGGACACGGCAACCGGTGATCTTGGCGGTCCGGCGTATCGCAAATTTGATATTGAAGCGTGGATGCCCGGTCGTGGTGAAACGGGTGAATACGGTGAAGTAACCAGCACGTCAAATTGTACCGATTATCAGGCACGCCGCCTCAATGCACGATACAAAATTAAAGGAACAAAAGGTACAAAATTCCTGCACACTCTAAACGGAACAGCCATTGCAATTAGTCGGGCATTGGTTGCCATTCTCGAATTGTATCAACAAAAAGACGGTTCCGTTGTTGTCCCGAAAGTTTTACAATCATTCGTCGGAAAAGACCTGATCCGACCAAAAGAACAAGTTACCGAATAAACAATTATTTACGGTAACTTCTAATAACCGATTTTTTATTTAACCACAATAGAATTTAGCAATCCAAAACCAAAAAGCAGATAACATTTCACCGAAACATCCTATTGGCGACAGCCGATACAATATTTTGGCGGGATATTATCTACTTTTTGTTTCTTTTCACGTGTATTTATTTTACGTGAGTGGTTACGAATTTAGAGGTTTTCTTCAACCACATCTTTGAGCAATTTCAAAGGGCGTACCCGAACTTTGAGATGAGCGGGTTTTGCGGGGCGGTTGATAACTTCGCCGGGGCGGAACGGATTGGGAACATCTTTTTTAGCAGGTTGTGCTTTAACCTGTTTTTTGTCGATCTTGAACAATCCGGGTAAAACAAAAGCTCCCGCACCTTTTTTACCAAGACTTTTTTTAATTTCATCGGTCAGGGCATCTAAAAAGGAATTGACATCTTTTTTTGCCAATCCGGTTGTATCGGCGATGTTGGCAATCATTTGGTTTTTCGTGAGCGGTTTTTTAACTTCAGCCTTTTTTGATTCAATCTTTGGCATTTGAGTTTCTCCATAATTTGTTGGTGGAAAGTAATAAACAAAACTGTTTTTATTTTAACGCACTTAAACCTCAATGACAAGGACTCAACAAAATATTACAAATTTCTTTCTGATAATCCCTGAAAAACTCGAATAATTCTTTGTTTTGATTGAACAAATAAAGGCAACCGCGTTAAGATTATTTCTAATGTCCGCTGATTTCATAAAATACAATGGCGGCACCATAATCGTTATCAAATGAAACGCTGAGACCGTGTTCCATTAATTCCTGACCGTTTTTTCGAACATTGATACGGTTGTCAATATCATTGACGTGATATATTGCTTGGGGGTTGAGTCCTTGAAGTTTGACACGCATTGCGTCGTAAACACTTTCCGGACGCCGGAATACTTGAATCACTCCTTTGTTCTCTTTCGGCAAATCATACTGCCACGCAATCCAGAGCGAATTATCAATATTATATGGAGTAAGCGGATAAAAATCCCCGTAAAAATAAGGAGCAATCAATTTCCATTCCTCAAAATAACGCCGAATATTCGGATAATCCGCACTTCCTGATTCCTTGTTTTTGAGATTTGCCGGAATCCGCATATCGCTGCACGAATTTTCAAAAGGACACAACAAACTTCGCGTCTTGTATGGTTCGGGAATTTCAGGTTTTCCGCCGTAAATTGCGGATTGTGAAGATTGCAACGTACCGGTTCCAAAAATTGGAAGCCAAAGCGATAAACCATACGTATGTCCTTGATTACCGGTTGGTTCAAAAATGTAATCACTCCGAAGCAAAGAAACCGCACGTTTAAGCGTGTCAATGTCGAGCCTCCGCCCGCCGCTGGCGCAAGTATCAATGAGCATTTTCGGATGACGCCGAAGTAGTTCATCCCAGTAGGCGAGATAACCGGTTACATGTTTGATTTCGGTAATTCCCTGACGATCTTCCGTGTCATTTTTCCGCCAATATTCGAGCGGATCAATATTAAAATCCTGACGATAAAGATCAATTCCTTCTTTCGTAATGATATTATCAATATGATTGACCAACCAATTCCATGCTTCGGGATTGCCAAGATTGAGTATTCCGCCGTTTTTACCGCCGAGAATCCATTCGGGATGTGTTTCTGCTAACCATGTTCCCGAATGAACACGTTCCGGTTCAAACCAAACAATAATGTTCACCTTTTTAGCGTGGGCATGATCACTGACCGCACGCAACCCTTTCGGAAAACGTTTCGGATCAACAATCCATGTTCCGGTTTCCGTCCAACCTTTGGAATGCGGCATAATGTACCAACCGGCATCCATCCACCAGTAATCAAGTTTGATTCCTTCGGCAAAAAAACGATCAATCATTTCGATTTGCGTTTGGTCGGTTGCGTTGACCATTTCCGAATACTGATGAGAACTACAGGCGGCAAAATGCGGTTTAACAAGTTGACCGTTTGGACGGGGCGTGTTGTAAGCCAGCATCCATTGCCGCCAGATATTTTGTGAACGAATATAACTACCGTTCCAAAATTGCAAAACGGTTCGCGGCGCACGGACTTCTTCGTCGGGATAAAGCGTAAAATGAGTCAATTCCTGACCGCCTGTAATTCGCATTCCGTTTGCCGGATCATTTGTGAAACGCGCTGACCATTGTCCTGACCAACCGATCACTACAATCATTCCACCACCGTGTTCATGTTGAATATTAAAATACGGCATTGCATCATTAGTGGGACGTCCGCCGTTTGTTGCAATAATTTTTGAATCACCGGAAACAATTTTCGTTTCATGCGGTTTGAAATCATCTGCATGGCAGGGACTTCCGGTGGAATGGTGCAAAATGTAATTCCCGCCGCGTCCCGATGTTTCCAAATGTGCCCCTTGATTTTTTTGTTGCCAGTGATGATTGATTTGTTCGGACGGTTTATTTGTTTCCATTGTCGCATCAACCGAATAAATTTCCGAAAGAATCGGCGTATTTTTTGTTCCGGTATTCTTGAAATACAACATCCATTCAACAGTCGGAAAATCCAGATATTCAACTGCTTCACATTTTACAACGAGTTTTGTTTCCGGATCAGTCCAGACGAGTGTATGTTGAATTTTATGGTCATCAATTTTCTGACGAGTCTTTTCAAGTTTCCATTTCGGCAGTAATTCCCGTGACGGCACATCGCCATACTTAAAAGAAAACGGTACAATCGTTTCTGTTGTTTTTTGTTCAGGAGTTCGGAACGGTAATTCGTCAAGTGAAACAATTTTTTTTGTATTTTTCAATGTGATTTGTATATCCGCCCAATCTGCCTGATCACAGGCAATTCCGTCTCCGGCATCTTCGACTTCCAACACAAAAGCGGTTGTGCCGTCCAGTGAAACATTCAGAGGAACCGGTTTCATTCCTTCAACAAGTTTTTCGCTACGAAAAACTTCTGTTTCTTTCAGATTACCGAGTAACATTTCTTTGTTAGGGACATTTGTTGTCTCAATTTTTTTTACGACGAAAACAACACTTCCGCGACTGCCGAAAGTTTGTTCATTGGAATCGACGGCGAGCAAGGCGGTGAGGTGTTCGACGGGTTCTCCGGCATAAACGACAATTCGGCTGAATGCGTGAACATAAAGTCCGCGAGTTTTGGGAGTTCCGGCAAGACTCAAGGGTTTTCCGTGACGTCCTGATTTCTGAACGGAATCATTATTGGCTGTAACGTAAAGTCCGATCAGGGAATTGGATTTTATCGGTAACGGTTCTCCGAATCTGGTGTTGACCCATTGTGCGGCAACAGACATCTCGTCCAAACGCGGAATACTGTTCGCACAGGCAATAATAACCGTTCCAAAAAAAAGAAAAAACAAAATAGTAAGAAAAAAATAATTCTTCATCTTTATACTCCTTAG
>JAISNF010000581.1 GCA_031276415.1 Planctomycetaceae bacterium | reverse complement strand
CAAAGAGTACAGAGAGGGGAATTTTTTTTAATTATTTAAGATCAAAAGTCAATAATTATAATATTAAATAACGTTTTGATTCCAATTAAAAATTTCCTCCGTGTTCTCTGTGTCCTCTGTGGTTAATAAAAATAAATTTGAGTTTTTTGAAGTACCTTTTATTATCTTGTCAGTTTGTTATCTTGTTGTAAAATTTAACAACATTTGACCAAAATTCAATACATTTATCTTCAACACTATTTAATATTATAATTATTGACTTTTGATCTTAAATAATTAAAAAAAATTCCCCTCTCTGTACTCTTTGTTGTCTGTGGTTAAATAAAGTGGTTAAATAAAAAAACGGTTATTAGAAGTTACCAATAATAAGTCGATATAAACTTACTTGATTTTTTGCCGTCAACAGGATAATCTATTGTTTATGAATCTATTGAATAATTATCAAAATTTATTTGTCTTAATTTTATTTGTCCGATTGAAATTTTTGTATGATTTTGTTTTCACTTTTTCTTGGTTTTTTGGCTTTAACACTTAGTGCTACGTTTAGTGGTTCAGAAACGGCGTTTTATCGAATCCCAAAACTTCGTCTTCGTTTGGATGTTATGGAAAACGATCCGGTTGCCAAACGGATGTTGCGGCTCATCAATAATCCCAGCATGTTTGTGGCAACTGTTTTGGTGGGAAATAATGTTGCCAATAATCTGATTTCTCTGGCAACTGTTTTGTTGGTAAACCGTTTATTACCGGATTTGCAAGGAGTATTTGTAGAAATTGGATCGACATTAATTCTTGCGCCGTTTTTGTTTGTTTACGGAGAAATGTTTCCGAAATATCTTTCTTTACGCGCTCCCAATCGTATGCTTCGGTTATTTTTACCGTTTCTTATTTTTTGTTACTGGTTTTTTATTCCTATAACAATATTACTTCAAATTATCAATCTTGCTCTCACCAATTTTTTTGGTACGCGTCGTCAATTACTTCAATGGACATTGGGGCGGCAAGAGTTGGCGCAGGTGTTGGACGAAGGGCAGGAAACCGGAATCTTGTTTGACACGCAACGGCGTTTGGCAAACGGAGTTTTTGACGTTTCCAATCAACTTATCAAAGATTGGATTATTCCGCAATCGCATTTTCCAATAATTACGACGGATATGAAACCGGCAAAAGTTCTTGAAATTGCGAGGCAAAATCATTGTGTCGAGATGCCGGTTTATGACCATGAACAATTTTTCGACGATAATTCTATTGAAAAAGAATATGGTGAAATACCGGTTGGTTATGTCCGAACTATTGATCTTGAAATTGCCGTCCGCAACCAATTGGACGAGCAATCGCGATTATTGCTTCATCTTTTACACACGGAATTGCCAATCCGAAGTACCGTTGAAATTTCCAGCCGTCACACGCTTCTGACGGGAATGATTCTAATGCAAACGCTTCATGGTTCATTTGGTTGCGTGGTCAATGAGCATCGCCAATGTATTGGTTTTGTTTGTTCGGATCAATTGCGTGATGTTCTTCTTGGTAAAACAACATTTTCTCATTCACTTGCCGTTTCGTAATTTTTTCATTTTTTTGTAACTATTTGTAACTATTTATAATTATTTGTAACTATTTGCAATTTAACCTGAACAATTCGTAACTATTTATAACGATATTTTTTATGAACACACTTCGGCTGGTATCGCTTCAATCCGGCAGTAATGGTAACAGTTATTTTCTTGAATCCGGTGATATTCGGCTTCTTATTGATGCCGGAATGACGGCGTCACGAACAGTGGAGCGGTTGAGTCATGTGGGAGTTGATATTTCATCGATTCGGGGAATTGTGATTTCTCATGCTCATTCCGATCATATTTGTGGAGCCGGAGTATTGCATCGGCGGTATAAAATTCCTGTTTGGTTGACGCAGGGAACTTATCGTCATGTAACAACACCAAGTAAAATTGCCAGAAAATTGGGAAAGTTACAAGAACCGCATATTTTTCAGGCGGGTGAAACTCTTCGATTTGGGGATTTGACGATTGAAACGATTTCTACGCCGCATGATGCGCCTGATTCTGTTTGTTTTGTTTTTGATGACGGTTTAGTGCGGTTGGGGATTATGACGGATTTAGGTTGTTGTTTTCTGGGGCTTGGGGAAGTTGTGGAAACGTTGGATGCGATATTACTTGAGAGTAATTATGACGAAAAGATGCTTGAAACCGGTGCTTACCCGGAAGAACTAAAACAACGAATCCGTAGCGATATTGGGCATCTTTCCAATGTGGAATCTGCCAAATTGATTCAAAAACACGGCAAGAAATTGCGTTGGGTATGTTTGGGGCATCTTTCCGAACAAAATAATACGCCGGAAAAAACTCTGGCAACACATCAAAAAATGATCGGCAATCATCTTGATATTTTCATTGCTTCCCGATACCAATGTACCGAACTTCCTATTTTGTACCATTAACAATTGTACACAAATATAGAAACGCGTCCGCAGATGGCGCAGATTATCGCAGATAAACTCATTACGCTTTAAAATTCGGTTTTCGTTTTACAATATAAATTGATAATTGTTTCAAATTGCCTCAGCGAGGCATTCCCAATGTAGCCGGCGATTTTAACCGCCGGAATATTTGTATCTATTTTTTCCGCCGGATTTCATACAATGAATAACCGATACGCCGAACCGCATCAATTGTTTCGGGATATGGCGTGTCTGTAACACTTAATAAACCGATCTGATAATTTTCACCGTCACCGCGACCGGTGGTTGCCTGATCGCCGTACTGAAACCAATGAGTTCCGATAATTTGCGGATGTTCCAACGCCGAACGAACATAATTTTCATAAGCCGCCGCTCGTTTTTCCTGTGATTCTGTCGGAACCAATCCCGTATGGAACATGCCGCGATCCAACGCACCAAAATGAAATTCACCAATAATAATCGGTTTGTCAATTCCTTCCGGTAACTTAAATTCCTTCAAATCACGTTGGTATTTATTGAAACTAATTACGTCGCAATAATCCGCAGAAACCCGAACCGCTGTTTCATTAAGCCACGCAAAACGGCAACCAAAATATAATTTGTTCGGAGCAACCCGTTTCAACGTATCACGAATCGTTTTGAAATATTTTTCACAAATTCGTTTGTGAAAAGCGTCAAGGTCTTCTTTGGCTTTGGTCTCATCCGGTTTGTCGGTTGAATTTGCTAAAACGTTCCAATCAGAGTGATTCGTTCCCCAAACAGCATTGAGTTTGGTAATATCGTTATTGTATTTCGTTTTCAAATCATTGAGAAAAACAATTTTTGCCGGTTGATCGGGCGGCGAAATGATTACTCCGATTGCCAATGACCGTTCACTACCCCAACCAAGTTCGTTATCGACAAAATAACCTAAACACCAGGAATCATCGGCAGTTGCAGCGGCGAGTTTTTCGGCATTTTTGGTTACGGAATCTTCAAACTCTTTTGAAAAAGGATCAGGAAACTTGCGCCAAAAACCGCTACTACTGGTGATTGGCTTACCGCCGCTATCCATTGTAGCAGTGTACGGTGTTTTTCGTAAATTGTAAATTTTGGGATCCGACCAATTGGCAATCGTGTTCATTCCCCAACTTTTAAGACGTTGATGTGCAAGTTCGGCAAAGATTTTTTTCCAGTCATCGCCGTATTTCCGTATCAAATTGGATTGTGTAAAACTAAATGTTGTGTAAACACCTCTCCCTTCATAATAATTACGCGGAGCCCATGAACCTTTACCATAACAATATTTGAATTTCGGATCATCTTTATTAGGGAGTTCTTCGAAATAAAATTCACGGTCAGTAATTGGAGTAGCACTACCGGCAACAACACAATCGGTTCCGTGTGACCAAAACAAACAACCTTCAGGATCAACAAACCACCAAACACCGTCAATTTTTTCGACACGAAAATGTCCGGTTGCCGTGTGTTTCGGTGTATTTGTGTAACCGCCGTATTGGTTACGGTTTTTGGGAGCGGGATATTTTGCCAAATCATCCGCTTCAATAGCGATATTCTTTTTCAATTCCTCTTCCGAATGAACTTTACCGAGCCAGTCTTCATGTTTGAACTGACCAAAACGATCAATCATTGGAAAAAATTCATCCGCTGAAATTTTTGACCATTTCGCCCAATTAAATTGTTGCGATTTTTCGTTGGTAACAGCAACAATTTTTCGGACGCTCCATTTTGTTTCACGATTGGCGCGGTTGAGAAAAAGAGTTAGTCCTGTAACGGAATCTTTGTGAAAATCGGGTTTGGTATCTGTTTCGAAAATACGAACACCGCCGGGAGCACCACGCATTCCGAACAATTTGTCCTTAAACTGCGGCGGAAGAATTGCCGGAAGTGGAATTTTGTACTGTTTTATTTCACCGGATTCTATTGTAACAGAATTGGTATAAGAGCCACGCATTGTTTTGCGATCAAATTCCGGCGAATCAATTCGGCAATACAGAGTCAGGGGTTGATCGTTGTGGTTTGCGGCTTCGATGATAAGACAATCGCAATCACTGAGATTCCAATCACGTTTCCCCATATTGAACCCGTGCCATTGTCCCGACTTTTCTGTTTCAACCAGAATAGAGTTGTCCTGAACACTCAATTTTGCTGATTGCCGGTTCAATGTTTTGAGCAACATTTCCGGTTCCGATTTTGTAACATCCAGCAAAACGATTTCCTTTGCCGTAACAAATGGTAACAAAAAACACATCACGCACAAAAA
This sequence comes from Planctomycetaceae bacterium, assembly GCA_031276415.1. Classification (GTDB taxonomy): domain Bacteria; phylum Planctomycetota; class Planctomycetia; order Pirellulales; family Thermoguttaceae; genus WRKP01. The sequence goes on along the minus strand of JAISNF010000581.1, from coordinate 7,462 downwards.
AAATAAAATAGTAAATAATCTCATTGAGATTGTTCCTTTCTCAAAAGTGTTAAAACAATATTTGAACATAATTTGAACGTAAGTATTTTTTTGAATCACTTACGTTAATTACTGACGTTGATGGTTTATTGTAATCATTCACGGTAATAGTTTTAAATCGTAGAGACGCAATGTATTGCGTCTCTACAACGGTTAAGATTGATTTTTTATTATGATAACTTGTTAAACGAATCTCCGTGAACGGTTACGGTTTATTTATAATACATTTATGTAAAAAAACAACCCCCTTTTAGTTGATAGTTGAGAGTGGAGAGTGGAGAGTTTCGCAATGCGGATTAAAAACGTTTTGGTAAATAATTCCGCATTGCGAATACTCTCCACTCTCAACTAAAAACTCTCCACTAAAAACAATAGATTGGGAATTTCTAAACCGAAATTTTAAATCTTATTTTTTTTCTGAATCTTTGTGTTGACAATGCCGATTTTATTCAATATCATAAATACATAGTAAGTCTATATGTTTTATATGTAAATAGAGGGAAATTATGACATCTCATATTCTTTCAAACATTTTGGAAAAAATCGGTAAAACACCGCTTATTCGAATCAATAAATTGAATACAGGTAAAGCAGAAGTTTTGGCAAAAGTCGAATCGTTTAATCCGGCAGGTAGCGTTAAAGACCGTATCGCTATCGCTATGATTGAAGCCGCAGAAAAATCAGGGAAATTAAAACCCGGTGCAGTAATCGTTGAACCCACCAGCGGTAATACCGGTATCGGTCTCGCATTGGTCGCCGCAGTAAAAGGCTATCGGCTGATTCTGACCATGCCGGATACCATGAGCCTTGAACGACGAAAACTCCTCTCCGCCTACGGTGCTGAATTACAATTGACCGACGGTAAACTTGGTATGGAAGGCGCAGTCCTCCAAGCAGAAAAACTCGTTAAAAATATTCGCGGAGCATTTATGCCCCAACAATTCGATAACCCCGAAAATCCCGCCTATCACCGCCTAACAACCGCAGAAGAAATCTGGAATGATACCAATGGTAAAATTGATGTTTTCGTTGCAGGAGTTGGAACCGGCGGAACAATCACCGGCGTCGGCGAAATATTGAAACAACGGAAACCCAATGTCAAAATCATTGCCGTCGAACCAGCCGAATCTCCAGTCCTTTCCGGCGGTTTGCCGGGATCACACAAAATTCAAGGAATCGGCGCAGGATTTATTCCGTCCGTGTTAAACACAAATATCATCGATGAAATTTTCCCCGTCATTTCCGAAGAAGCCGGAGCCACCGCCCGCGCCGCTGCACGCCGTGAAGGTCTATTGGTCGGAATTTCTTCCGGCGCAGCCTTGCACGCCGCTCTGGAATTAAGTAAACAACCCCAATACGCTAATCAACAAATTGTTACCGTATTGCCGGATACCGGTGAACGCTATCTTGCCGGATGGCTGTTTAATAGTTAATAGTTAGTAGTGAATAGTTAATAGTTAATAGTTAATAGTTAATAGTGTCGCAAGCGGAATTATTATCTGAACTATGATTTGTGTGATTTTTTTGATTGGGATGATTGATTTCAAATTGCCCCGTTGGGACATTTCTAATGTAGCCGACAGTTTTAACCGCCGGAACATTGAGAACCGAATTTTAAAGTATAAAAAAGTATAAAAGAGTATAGTTAGTAGTTTGTAATGTTTTTTTGGGTTGTGATTACAAATCACAAAAAAACCGCCCCCTTGAATTTGTTTTTAAGATTGGTTAAATTATTGCGAATTATCCGGTTGCTTCTCCGTAACCGGTTCAAGTTTGACAAAATAGGATGTTTTATGTTGAACGCTTATGTTTAACGCAATATTTTGTCATTAAATGGTTTACGTGGCGGTGATTTCTCAATTTGTTTCCGCTCAACGTATTGTACAAAAATCGAGTCAATTATTTTAAATTTCCGAAAATCGAAGGAGAAATTATGAGTACGGCAATGATTGAGGCTGTTGGTTTGACAAAGTATTACGGTGATTTTGCTGCGATTGACAATGTTTCATTCGATATCAATCGTGGTGAAGTGGTTGCGTTTCTTGGTCCGAATGGGGCGGGGAAAAGTACATCGATGAAATTATTGACCGGCTATCTGGCGGCAACACACGGAACAGCACGAATTGCCGGACATGATATGGCGACAGACCGGATTGCCGGTTCCCGAAAACTCGGCTATCTGCCCGAAAACGGTCCTCTTTATCCCGATATGACCCCGCGTTCCTTACTCCACTTTTTTGGCGAAGCACGCGGTCTTTCTCCCAACCAACTTCGTGAACGTATTGCCGTTGTTGTAGAACTTTGTGCTTTGAAATCGGTTTACGGCAAACCAATTGGTAAATTATCAAAAGGTTTTCGTCAACGTGTCGGAATGGCGCAGGCTCTGTTGCATGAGCCGGAAGTGTTAATTCTTGATGAACCCACCGCAGGTTTAGACCCAAACCAGATTCATGATGTCCGCGAAACATTGCGGCGTATCGGCAAAGAAAAAACCGTTTTACTTTCAACCCATATTTTGCAAGAAGTTGAAGCCGTTGCGTCTCGTGTTCTTTTTATCAATGACGGCAAACTTGTTTTTGACGGCACTATTGAGGAATTTCGTAAATCGGACAGTGATCTTGATAAACGTTTCCGCGTTTTGACTCAATCCGTGTGAGTTTATTTTGCAATATTTTTGCAACATTTTATTGAACATTGCGCAGAAAACCGATTCATTTGTTCATGCGGTTTTCATTTCACAAACGGTAAATTTCAATATTATTCCGATATTACAAGAAAAAGGCGCCGATCAATCGATAGCGATAACGTTCATTGATTTGTTCGCGCCAGATTTTTGCTTTGGCAACGAGTTCTTCCACGCCGTGATCGTAAAACAGCCGCACAAGTTCGAGAGCCTCGTCCTGCGAAACGACCATTTCGAAACGGTAATCTATTGGAATAAAACCGAACAAACGGCATCCGTGTTTAACATGCAAGGAAACTGTCCAAGAACTAAAATCTTGCAGGGGAGTGCCGTAAAGAATGGTGGGTTTAACATCTGTCCATGGACTTACGGTAAGAATTGCCCTTTGATTTGGGGACTTATTATCGGATTTATTGCCGGAGTTATTTTCAAAACTGAGTTGAGGTGAACAAAATTCTTGAGATTTTGTTCGTGGAAACGGGGAAAAGCGGGCGATAGCAACTTCTTCGGCGACGTCACGAATACATTTTTGAGCCCAACGATCACCCCAAAGTTTTTCTATTTCATTGCGGCTTATTTCGCCGATGTCGTAAGTCAAATAATCAGGACTTTGGATCCAGGCATTCCTTTTTGTGAGATTATTCATTTTATCCTCCATGTTTTACCGCATTTATTATGACAGACATTTGCGGTTTTGATAAAGCCAAAATTTTTTATAAAGATTTCAGATTGGCGTCTCATCCGTGAGACTAAAACGATATGGTCAATATTGACGATTTTGCGACATCAAAAATAAAAAAAATTATTATTCGGTAAAAATTTATGGATTACCGTGATGTTGAAACTCAAAAGATAGGCAAATTGCGATCAATTTTCTATTATCAACTCGCCGGTACATTCCCCGTTTGGTGTTTTCAGACGGAGCGAACCGTCCGGCGCAATACCGCAACAATATCCATGAATAATCTCCCGATTTGAACGAATCGCCAATTCCTTGCCGATTTGAACACAATATTTTTCCGCTTCCCGAATAAGTTCCAACGGTTCAAGAGTAATCCGATTGATTTCATTGGAGAGCAATTTCAGAAAATTTGTAATCAACACGGAATGATTTGTTGTTTCGTCAAGAATTTCGATTAAAGACGTAATCGGTTTATTCTTAAATTCGGTACGAAATTCAGACGGAATTTCATTGAGGCGGTTGTTCACATTGATTCCGATGCCGAGTACAAGATGTTGCGGAGTTGGCGATTCAATGAGAATACCGCTGATTTTTTTACCGTCAACATAAATATCGTTAGGCCAATGCAAACCAACAAGATTATTTTCCGGCAACCGGTTGCGAATCGTTTTGAGAACAGCGAGTCCCGCCGCAAGTGAAAACAACGGCAAATCGTAACGTTTCAACGACAACGCCGCAAGTTCAAAACCAACCGACATTAACAACGCTCCTTCACCACTCCACCAAATTTTATTACCGCGTCCGCGTCCCGCTGTTTGCTGTTTGGCAACAACAAGGCAAGGTAATTTAGGCGGAATGGATTGTTTTAGAAGTTCTTTGATGCGGTCATTTGTCGAAGAAATACAATTGTAATATTCAATCGTTTGAATCGCAAGCAAGTCAATCATTATCAGTACGAAAATAAATAAAAGATCAATAAATACAAAACAGGCAATCTTTCATCAAAAAGTTTGCCCGCCTTATACGTAACATCTAAAAACCACAAATTTATTTTTATTAACCACAGAGGACACAGAGAAAATTTTCTTCTCTGTGTTTTCTGTGGTTAAATAAACTGTGTTAAATAAAAGTGGTTATTAGAAGTTACTTTTGATATTTATCGGCGTAATAATTACAAAAAAATTATTACGTTAAGCCTTTACCTTGCAATACGTGCATAGTGAATGCTGCACATGGTGAACGTTGCAAAGGTTAAGTTTGCCAGAGTCCATGAATATTACAATATTCTCTGACGACGAATGGTGTACCGGTTTCGATGTTAAAAACGGCTTTAGGTTCATCGCCGGCTTTGAGTTGTACTCGCTGCAACTTGTTATTTTGCCGGATTTCGATCCAGGCGATATGATGTTTTTCTTCCATCGGGTGTAACGTACTTCCGACCTGAACGGTTGCGGTATTTCCGTTGACGGTAACAACGGGAACATGTTTTTCTTTTGCTGCGTCAACAGTATTTTCTTTTTGCAAGGTCATTTCCTGTCCGCAACAAATTAAATCGCCGTCGGCTCCGTCAAGAACTTCAACGATATTGCCGCACAATTCGCACACATAAACTTCATAAATTTTTGCCATAATTGGATTCTCTTTGGGTTAGGGGATTGGAGAATGAAATAAACAATATAATTATTTTAGAGCATAGCAAAGTATAAATCAAGCCGCCCCAATAAAAACTCTCCAATTTCTCTGTGTTTATCTTTGTGTGTTTATCTTTGTGTGTTTATTTGCGTGTTTATTGGCATCGTTTATTGGCATCGTCTGCGGACAATTTTTGTTTCCGTGCATTTTTCCGTATTTTTCTGTGTATTTTGTGGTTAAGAAAATAAGCATTTGGTTCGCTGACCTCTTGATTTTTAATTGTAAACAAATTAAAAGTAATCATTCCCTAATTCGACGAATTGGGCAATTCAAGGTAACAATGTTTTGCCGAAACATTGTGCCGGTTGATTTTTATTCAATATCAAGTTGCGGGATCAACAGTTGCGGCTGGAGATTGTTCTTGATACAATTTTACATATTGATAGAACATATTTTGATGTTATTTTATTCATTTATTTTCCGTTCACTTTGGTATGACCGTTGGATTAATGCGGCGGTTCTTTTGGGCGTATTTTGCGCAACAGCGGTGTTGACGGGTGCTTTGTTAGTTGGCGATTCTATGCGGGGCAGTCTTAAAGCCTTGACGTTGAACCGTCTCGGAAAAATTGATACGGTTTTGCTTGCTCCGTCTTTTGTTACACCGCAGGATTTTATTCCGAATGATTTTTGGATAGAATCTGTTCCGGTTATTTATATTCCTGCTGTTGCGGAATTTAATGGTAAAATTGGCGGCATTCGGATTCTCGGCGTCAAATATTTTAACAACAATAATAACAATATTTTTAACAATAATATTTTTGATGACAATTTTTACGCTGACAATTCTTACGCTGACAATATTTCCGATAACGATATTATTGCCAATCGGACATTGGCGGAACTGCTGGGTATTTCGTCCGGCTCGTCAATTTCGTTACGTCTCAATCCGCCGCAGCAGATTCCACCGGAAAGTTCACTTGGACGCCGTGATCAATTGATACGGACGAAATTAACCGTTAATATTGTTGCGCCCAATCACGGACTTAGCCGGTTTTCGCTGAAAGCGGATCAACGACCGGAACCGCTCTTAATTGTTCCTCTTTTTTGGCTGCAACAAAAACTTGATGTTGGTGAAAAGATTAACGCTGTTTTTTTTCTGACACAAAATTCAGAAACGGTTTCGACGGAAGAACAACGAAAATTACTTGAAACGTTATTCAAACCGTCTCTTGACGATTTAGGCATTGCAACGGAAATAAAAAATGAACGATATTATATTAAATCAACTCGGATGCTGTTCACAAAGCCGCAATCCGACGCCATTCAAAAAGTGTTGCCGGATGCAAAACCCGGATTACTTTATCTGGCAACATCGATTCGTGCAACAAAAAACAACCGTGAAACGCCTTATTCAACAGTTTACGCAACGAATATTGACGCTGTAAATAATTACAAAATAAATAATGATAAAGTAAATTATAAAACAAATATTGACACAAATAATATTAAAGATGATGAGATTATTTTGAATCGTTGGACGGCGGACGATCTTGATGTGAAAGTCGGTGACGAAATTGAATTAACGTGGTTTGAAGCGGACGATGTGAATGTTACAAAATCGCAAAAATTCAAATTAGCCGCCATTTTGTCGATGGACGGATTGGGAGCGGATTCTCATTTAGTCCCTGAAATTCAAGGGTTTACAGACGAAGCGGCGATTGCTGATTGGGATCCGCCGTTTCCGTTTGACGCTAAAAAAATCCGTAAGAAAGACGATGATTATTGGGACAAATATCGAGCCGCTCCCAAAGCGTTTTTGCCGTTGAAAACCGCCCGTAAACTTTTCGGAAGCCGTTTTGGAAACACCACAACTTTTTTAACAGAACACAATACGGAAACGAAAAAAAATTGGGAACAAAAATTAACTCTTCCCGTTTTCGGATTGAATTTCATTCCGGTTAAGGAACAAGGTTTGGCAGCGTCGGCAGGAACAACTCCATTTTCGGTATTATTTTTATCGTTCAGTTTTTTCATTATTGTTTCGGCATTGATGTTGGTGTTGATGCTTTTCCGGTTGGCGGTTGAAAGGAAGGCGAAACAGGTTGGAATTTGTCTTGCTGCCGGTTGGACGCCGTTATTTATTACGAAAATATTACTTGCCGAAGGAATTGTTCTTTCGGTTGGCGGAGCATTTTTAGGAACATTATTGGGCATTATTTACGCACGTTTAATGGTTTACGGTCTCACAACATGGTGGGTCAATGCCGTAACTGTTCCGTTTTTAACATTGTACGTTAATCCGTTAAGTCTTATTGCCGGTTTTGTCAGCGGTTTTGTTCTTGCGGTTCTGACAATTATTTTAACGTTGCGGAAAATTGTCCATTTACCGGTCAGATCGCTGTTTTCCGGCGTCTTGTCAATGACAG
>JAISNF010000268.1 GCA_031276415.1 Planctomycetaceae bacterium | reverse complement strand
AACAACCTCAGTAGCAAAAAGATTCCCCACAAAACAAAACCTCATTAACCTCATTATGATTATCTTTTAATGAGGTAATGAGGTTTATTTTTTCTATCTCTTTTGCTACTACTGAGGTTGTTTTGTTAGGAAAATTAGGTAGAAATGAGGTTGTTGAAATAGTTAATAGTTAGTAGTGAATAGTGAATAGTTTCGCAAACGGAATTTTTTACCAAAATGTTTTCAAACCGTATTGCGAAACTATCCGCTATCAACTTTCCACGATCAACTCTCGTATCTTGCCCTGAAAGGGCATTCCCAATGTAGCGATGGGTTTTAACCCATCGCATAATTCCCAAGCGAATCGCAAATTCGCTTGAGCGAATTGCAAATTCGCTTGGGGGAATTGTAAATTCGCTTGGGGGAATTGCAAAAATTCCCAAGCGGTTTCCAAAAATTCCCAAGCGGTTTCCAAAAATTCCCAAGCGGTTTTTAAAAATTCCCAAGCGGTTTCCAAAAATTCCTAAGCGGTTTTTAAAAATTCCCAAGCGGTTTCCAAAAAGTCCCAAGCGGTTTTTAAAAATTCCCAAGCGGTTTCCAAAAATTCCCAAGCGGTTTTCAGAAATTCCTAAGCGGATTGGAAAAATTCCCAAGCAATTGAGGCGTTTGCGAAACTGCTAACTATTAACTCATCACTATTCCCTAAAAAGCCGGATGCGTTTAGGAGAGATAATCTTGAATTGCTTTGACATTGACATTTGAATTTTCGCGGAGGAACGAAACGGCTTCAAGAAACGCTTTGGCACCGCGAATCGTCGTAACAAGCGGAACCCCAAGACGCATAGCAGTTGTACGAATCAACACTTCATCCCGATGCGGATTTTTTCCTGACGGCGTGTTGATAATCCATTGCACCTTGCCGTCAATCATCCGGTCAAGAATATTCGGGCGTTCCCCTTCAACAATTTTCGACACGGTTTCGATTTTGAACCCCATACTTTTTAAGACTTCACCGGTTCCGCGTGACGCAATAATATTAAAACCGAGTTGAACCAGTTGACGGGCAATTTCGCCAATCACCGGTTTGTCCGATTCTTTAACCGACACAAAAACATTGCCCGAAAGCGGAATCGGAACACCGGTTCCGTTTTCGCCCTTCGCAAACGCTTCGCCGAATGTTTCCGCAATACCCATCACTTCACCAGTCGATTTCATCTCAGGTCCCAACCGCGTGTCCACACCCGGAAACCGCGACCAAGGAAACACCGATTCCTTCACCGCAACATGATTCAAATCCTGCCAACGCCTAAATGGTTTATCAACAAACATTTCCGTCAATTTTTCGCCAAGCATTACCCGCATTGCAATACTTGCCAACGGTTCCCCAATCGCCTTGCTGACAAACGGAATAGTCCGGCTCGCACGCGGATTAACCTCCAACACATAAACCAAATTGTTCTTAATCGCAAACTGAATATTCAATAAACCGACAATATTCATTTTAAGAGCAATTTTTTCGGTTGCCTTTTCAAGTTGCCGGATCAGGTTCGGAGTCAACGATTGCGGCGGAAGCGAACACGCCGAATCTCCGCTGTGGATTCCCGCTTCTTCAATATGTTCCATGATTGCCGCAACAATAACCGTTTTGCCGTCGGCAACCGCATCCACGTCAATTTCAATAGCATCTTCCAGAAAACGGTCAATCAAAATCGGGCGTTCTTCACTGAGCGTCAAATCCACCTGCAACGAATATTCAAGCAAGGCGTTCCAATAGGATTTCAAATCGTCACGGTCGAAAATAATTTCCATTTTTGCGCCGCCAAGAACAAAACTCGGACGCATTAACACGGGAAATCCAATACGTTCTGCGGCGGCAATAGCGTCATCAAGTTCAACAGCGGTTGCGCCCGGAGTTTGGCGGATTTCAAGTTCTTGCAGCATTTCGCCGAATTGCCGCCGATCTTCCGCCAGCGCAATAGACGCAACATCGGTTCCCAAAATCCGAACACCTTCTTCGGAAAGAGATTTTGCCAGATTGAGCGGTGTTTGACCGCCGAATTGCAACACGACACCAATCGGTTTTTCATGGGCAATTACCGCAAGAACATCTTCAAGAGTCAAGGGTTCAAAGTAAAGAACGTCGGAGGTATCATAATCAGTGGAAACTGTTTCGGGATTGCAGTTCATCATAATCGCACGATAACCCAGCCGTTTGACGGTGAACGCCGCATGACAACAACAATAATCAAATTCGATTCCTTGCCCAATACGATTGGGACCGCCGCCGAGAATAAGAACAGAAGAAGTAAGAGCAGAAGACATAATTCTATAAATGACAATGTTGAATTTTATATTTCGACATAATATATTGACATAATATATCAATAAAATGACGGCTCTCATTTTAACATTATCGTATAAACTTGTCAATTTACAGTCCGAGTAACTTCTAATAACCACTCAGCACAAATTATTCAACCACAGAAAACACAGAGGAGAGTTGATAGTTGAGAGTGGATAGTGGATAGTTCGCAATGCGGAATTAAAAACGTTTCAGGCGAAAGATCGCCTACCTAAAAAGAATTTATTAGAAATACCCTTATCATATTAGGGAACTTCTAAAAACCACAAATTTATTTTTATTAACCACAGAGGACACAGAGTTCACAAAGAAAAAAATTAAAAATTAGTAATATTTCAGTGGAATTTTTATTTCTCAATCTTAACCCCGCTAGGGGTGTGATGTGCATAACCGTAGGTGTAGCGAAGCGCAACCTACGGTTTACGGAATCCTCAATCCTCTTTAAGCCCTGCAAGGGCGAGATTATCAGCCCGAACAACCATAATCTCGCCCCATGCGGGGCTTTGTTTGGTGTTATCTGGTTTCCGTAGGTTGCGCTTCGCTACACCTACGGTTATGCACATCTCGTCCCTGCGGGACTTAGGAAATTCAACGAAACCGAGACGTTACTGAATAAATACAATATTTTTCTTCTCTGTGAACTCTGTGTTCTCTGTGTCCTCTGTGGTTAATAAAAATAACTTTGTGAGATACTTGACAAGAATTGGGGGAGATGTTACTTTATTCCCTGTTGTGATTTTCCCGTTTCTCCGTCTTTTAAGTTCTTTACGAATCCTAATTAGGAGTTTTCCATGAAAAGAGTTTATTGTTGTATCGTTGTTTCTGTACTGGTATTATTTACCGGAATTTCGTTTGCTTTTTGTCAAAATAATTCTCCAAATAATAAACCGCCTTATCAGATTCGTGTTCGTGCCGAGCAGGAATCGGCAATCTACAAAAAGGGCGAACCGGTTGTTTTCCATGTGCGGTTGCTGGAAAACGACAAACCGCTTGCCGGAAAAGAAATCTCCTATTTTATTCAAGGCGATGGAAGTTTTGAAAAAAAAGGAACAATAACCAGCACCGATTCTGTTGCGACAATTGAAACGTCGTTAAATCGTGCCGGTTTTTTGAAGTGTACGGTTCAATGGAAAGACGCTTCCGGTGTTCAATTTTCAGCGGTTGGCGGAGCGGGAGTTGATCCGCTTGAAATCCGAGCCGAAACACCCGAACCCGAAGATTTTGATGCTTTTTGGAACGCTAAAAAGGAAGAACTCGCCAAATTACCGATGAATCCGCAACTTGTCCCTGTTCCGGCGGAAAAAGTTAATAATCCGGCAATTCAGGTGTTTGACATCAAAGTTGATTGTCTTGGTGGTAAACCTGTTTCGGGTTATTTAGCGAAACCGGTTAATGCTCAACCGCAGTCGTTGCCTATTGTAATTTCGTATCACGGAGCGGGAGTACGCAGTGCTAATATGCCGATCAGCACTGCTGCACACAATGTTTTAGCGTTGGACATAAACGCACATGGAATTGAAAACGGTCAGCCGGCGGAATTTTATACAGCCTTAGCCAATGGCGAACTCAAAGATTATCGAATTGCTAATGGGAATGATCGTGAAAAAATTTATTTTGTCGGAATGTTTCTTCGGGTGATTCGGTCGTTGCAATTTATGAAATCGTTACCGGAATGGGACGGCAAAACGATTGCAGTTTCGGGCGGCAGTCAAGGCGGCGGGCAGGCTCTTGTTGCTGCCGGAAGTGATTCTGCGGTAACTTTTTGTGTTGCTCATGTTCCTGCGATTTGTTATCCGACCGGCGATATTGAAGGGAATTTTGGCGGTTGGCCCGGTTATTTGCGTGGTAAAACCAAAGAAACCGCTGATCCGGCGGTTGTAAAAACGGTTCCGTATATTGACGCCGCTAATTTTGCGCGGCGTATCAAGGCGGAATCAATTCTTTCGACGGGTTTTATTGATTACACATGTTCGCCGACTTCGGTTTATGTCGCTTACAACAATATCACGGCTCCGAAACAAATTTTCCCGACTCCGGAAACGGCACACGCTGTTCCGCCTAAAACTTATGAAATTGCACAGAAATTGCTTTGGGATTATATTGAACGGAATCGTGTTCCGAATGTTCCGAAAACGGAATAACCGCCAATGACACCGCTAATGATATTGCCAATGATTAGGATTTTGACAATTGAGACAACGTGTGATGAGACGGCGGCGGCGGTTGTTACGGATTCGCTTGAGGTTTTGGGCAGTGTGGTTGCGTCGCAGGACAATTTGCATCAAAAATTCGGCGGTGTTGTACCGGAGATTGCGTCCCGTGCTCATTTGGAAAATATTGTTCCGGTTATTGATGAAACAATACATCGAGCCGGAATTTTGCTTTCTGATCTTGATGCGGTTGCGGTTGCCAACACGCCCGGACTTGCGGGTTCTTTGCTTGTGGGACTTTCGGCGGCGAAGGCTCTTTGTGTTGCGTTAAGAAAACCGCTTATCGCAATCAATCATTTGCAGGCTCATATTTATGCGTGCAAAATTGCATTTCGGGAGGATCCATTTCCTTGTATTGGTTTGATTGTTAGCGGCGGTCATTCAAATTTTTACCGTTGTGCAACACCTCTTGATTTCACGCCGCTTGGCGGAACAATTGATGATGCGGCTGGTGAAGCGTTTGACAAGGTTGCTGCGATGCTTGGTTTACCTTATCCGGGCGGACCGTCTATTCAAAAAGCAGCAGAAAAGGGAAATCCCAAAACTTATTCATTTCCGCGTTCACTGCTTGACGAACCGGATCGTTTAGCGTTTAGTTTTAGTGGTTTGAAAACGGCAGTACGTTATCGGCTTGTTGGTCCCGGCAAAACAACGGATCCGGCGGTTATTGCAGCCGGATTGCCGAAACAGGAAATTGCCGATATTGCGGCGTCGTTTCAGGAGGCGGTTGTTGATTGTCTTGTCGGCAAGTCGATTCAGGCGTTGCGAAAAACGGGAATGAAGACGTTATGTCTTGGCGGCGGAGTTGCGGCAAACGAGCGGTTTCGTCAGAAAATGGAAAATGCAGCAAAAAATGAACAGATACGGCTTTTTATTGCTCCGATTACGTTGTGTACGGACAACGCTGTTATGGGAGCCATTGCCGTTGAACGTTTCCACGCCAAACTATTCGAACCGCTTGACCTTGATATTTATCCGGGGCTGATCCGAAATAAGTAACAAATTAGTGAATAGTTAGTAGTGAATAGTTAGTAGTTCGCAAGCGGAATTATTACCCAACCATTTCAAAAAATTATCTGCGCTCATCTGCGCAATCTGCGGACAATTCATTGTTTTCGTGGTTGTGTTGGTCAATATCTATTTTATCTGTTTTGGGCGAATTGATTATTTCGTGGGGAGTTTCGATTTTATGCAAAACGTTACAATTTGATTGTTGGGAAATCGGGCAATGCCGGCAGTGATCGCAATGACTGCAAGCGGAATGATTTTCTGAATTGCGGAGAAACGGTTTCAACATTGCCCAAAAATACCATCCGGTTACGGCAAGAGAAAAAAATGCAACAACAATTCCGAACATCGTTCTATGACAACAGTTTTTATCGGGAACAAAAATAAATTTGTGGTTTTCAGATGTTTCCTTATTTATAGCGGACACTTTATAGCGGGCGATCCAACGCGGTAAGACCGGAAAGCATAATTTGTTTTCGTAACAAAGGATGAAACATAACAGGTATTTTAAGCATTTTGAGCAGAAGTTGCCATCTCAACAAACGAAGATTTTTACGGTAGGCGGAAAGATTGAATCCTTGCGAGCCGAATGTTTGGGCAAGGCAATAAGCACTGGTCAACGCCGAACTGATTCCTTCGGCGGAACTGGGACTAATCAATCCGGCGGCTTCCCCAATCAGAAAAACACGATCCGAACCCAAACAAACCGAACAAGGATTTAACGGTCTAAACAACGAACCCGCTTCACGGTGAACAGAAAAATCAAAACAAAAACCAATTTTACGAAGTTTTGTTTTGAGTTGTTCAAATGTTTCGCGTGTTTTTTTACCGGAAGGAATTGCGCCGCCGAGAATTATTTGTTCGTTTTTCGGAATCATCCATGCGTAAAAGTCGGTGATTTCCGAATCGAAAATTCCGACGTAATCGTTCCGAAAATCAATTCCGGTTTGGGTGAAATTTTCCGGTAAAACTGTTTGCAATTCAAACCATTCCTGCAATGCAATATAACGTTTCGGGCTTAGATGATCGGCAAAAAATTCACGCCGAACCGTTGAAAATGAACCGTCCGCACCAACTAAAAAACGTGCTTGCGCTGATCGAATCTCTTCTTTTTCCGTAAAAGAAATTTCAAAACAATTTTTATCCGAATATTGAGAACGCCGATAAACCGCTCCCATCCGAACATCGACATCGGAAGGAATTAACGAAACAAGCCAATGATCAAAAATGTTACGGTCAATATTGACATATTGTCGGGCGTAATGGCGAACCAATTGGGATTGCAAATCCCAAACGGCAACAGCAAAAGGTTGCGGATCAACCAAGACTTCGCGAGGAAGTGCCAGATCGAATTTCGCCAACATCTTTTGTGATTCCGGCGCAAGAATACCACCGCAACACTTTTTCCGTTGACGATGAAGCAACAGAACCCGACAACGCCCGGACAAAAGCCGGGCTAACATCGCTCCAGCCGGACCTGCCCCCACAATAGCCACATCATACATAAAATTAACGGAATAATCTCATTCCCTGTAACATTTCTATAATGGGAACTTCTAAAAACAATAAAAATTACTATTAAATATTTACTATTAAATATTGTCAGACGTTGTTTATTGTGTCAATTTTTTGGTAATTTCCGCAACATGTTTTCCCTGAAAACGGGCGATTTGTAATTCATTTGCGGACGGTTGCCGCGAATGATCACTGCCGGCTAAAGTGGTTGCTCCGTAAGGGGAACCGCCGGTTATTTCGTCCATGTTGACAAGTCCCGGCTCTGAATACGGAACACCAACAATAACCATTCCGTGATGTAACAGCGTTATGTGAAAACTTGTAATTGTTGTTTCCTGACCGCCGTGTTGTGCGCCGGTTGAAACAAAAACACTGCCGACTTTGCCAATCAAAGAACCTTTGAGCCAAAGTGAAGTTGTTCGGTCGAGAAAGTTTCGCATTTGCGCTGCCATATTGCCGAATCGGGTTGGCGTTCCGAAAATAACGCCGTCCGAAGCCGCTAAAATATCGTTTGTTGCTTCCGGTATTGCGGACATTTTTGCTTTGGCTGCGGCTGCACCGGATTTCTCCAACGCCTCCGCCGGAACCAATTCAGGAACTTGATACAACGACACCTCAACACCCGGAACCTCACGAACTCCGACAGCGATTTCTTCCGCCATCCGAAACGTGTGACCGTACATACTGTAAAATACAATACTAATTTTTGTACTCATAAATAACCTTTCGTAATTTTTTTGAAGTCCAATAATTTGAAATTCAATAATCGTAAATTTAATAATCGTAAACATAATTGGCAAGAGTTGCCTTTCCGAGATGGTTACAAACCTCTTGAACAAATTCAATCGGCGTGCCTTTTTCGGAACTCAAAATAACTTTGACTTGATGATTTGTTTTTCCTGCAAGGAAATTGTCCAATGTTTTTGCCAGTTCTTCTATATTTATTGGTTGTTTGTTTAACGTCAAATTTTTGTTGCTCAAAATATTAATTTGAACAATAATATCTTTTCTGTTTTCGGCTTCACGAATTACCTGCGCAACGGAAACGGGAACGCCTTTTGTTTTACTTTGTTCGGCGGCTTCCATGAAAGCAATAATTTCGATAGTTTCCTGCGGATCAACCGGAGGCTGACCTGTTTTGAAAAATCGGGCGATTTCTTCAACGAGCGGTTTATAACCTTCATAAGAACCGGCGTCGGCAATTCCTTTGTTACCAAAAACAACAGCACCGTATCCGGTTTTACCGGTTCGGAGTCCGCGAAAAGTTCCGATTCGTCCGTCTTTCCAAATTCCTGTAACAAGTTCTGTCCCATCGGTTTGAATTCGCATAACGGATTCGCAACCGGTTCCCATTAAAGTGAAAAGTATTTCAACGCCGTGAATACCGTACCAAAAAAGATCAGGATGTTTATCATTGAGCGAACACGGACTCCAAACATCACAACCGATCACATTACCCGCTAAAGATTCGCCTTTTCGTGCTTTTTGAAAACCAGAGGCAAAACGAAGTGAAGAAGCCGAAAAAACCGGAACTTTTTTCTCTTGTGCCAAACGAAAAATTGTTAAAACATCGCCAAGCGAAGCCGCCATTGGTTTATCGATAAAGAGGGGTTTTCCGGCATTGATAATCGGTTTCGCCTGTTCCAGATGTGGTCGTCCGTCAACACTTTCGAGCAATACACCATCGACATTGGGCAACATGGATTCAATCGTGTTATGCAGTGAAATCCCTTGTTTTTCTAATTCATCGGCGTATTGCTTGAACCGGTTCCAACTTCCGGCATTATCCGGCATTCCACCAGGATAAGCCGCAACAACTTTAAAACCATTGCACGGTTCCGCAACATTGGGATCATTCAAAATTTTGACAAACGCCGGAACATGCGAAGTTGTTGTACCGATAATGCCAAGACGAAAAATATCGCCGCCCAAAACATCGCCAATAAAACCATTAAAAAACAATAAAATCATTCCTGCAAAAACAAACCATTTTTTCATGGCAACACCCTTAAAATAAAGTAATTTAAAAAAATACGAACAATTTTAACAACCAAGCCTAACCTAAACATGATGAACAAATTTTACATTTTTAATTACATTTTTAATTTTCATAATGTAAATCTCAAATTAAAAGAGATGATTACGTAGTAAGTTGTAGAATTTTCTCAAATTAACATGATCAAGTCAAGCCGGTAAAATGAAAATCCTGCTTCAACATAATTACCGCGTGCTACATGAATTGCTCCGTTGGCGGCATTCACAACACTACCAACAACCGGCGCAAAACCTAATTTTTGAACAATTTTGTCTTTTTTTTGAACATTACAGAATCGATAATTCGCTTCATTTCTTGTAGCAATTCCTAAAAATTCTCCCAAATCCTATTATTATATCGGTAATTTTAAGTCATTTCTAATCTTATGGACAAGCACACAAGCACACCTCTTATATAACCTCCATTTTCTAATGGAACAAGAAAGCAATCACCTTCGGCATAATTTATTTTGAAGCGTTTTCGTTTTGCCATAATTCATATTCCTTTTATTTATTGAGGATTATTATCAAGATTATCGAGAAATTCTTTAAATTCTTCATCAGATAACAATTCCATAGTCTCTCTATACGACAACCAGCGTTCAGCAGGCACAACAGAACGTGTCGTCCGAAAACATCTCGCATTTGTAGCGTAAACTTGCATAGTTTTTAGCATTTCTGAGAAATTTCCATTTATTACATTTGTCATAATAACAAATGAATATATTGTTTTGCCATTTGTTTCTAGCTCACTCTCGAAAAAATCAACAAAAAGTCCGGGTAATGTATCAACACCACATAACGGTAATTCGTATTTGATAATGTTCTCAAACATAATAAAAAGACGATAATGTGGTGAATTTGGTGATTCTGTTTCTGGTACATCTAATGCGAGAACAAGTCCATAAGGAATCAATCCCCAATGAATTGAAGTGATTACGGCATTTAATGGCATATCGTCTTGATCAAAAAAATCGGTCTTCGGTATTTCAATAATTGACTCAAGTTTTAACATATTTTATCTTCCTTTTCTTGTTCGTTTAGCAATACCATTCATAATGTTTTTGACATCTTCGGGAGACACGGGGCTACCGTGATTTAAACCATTTATAAATATTTCACCTGTTTCAGATTTACGATTAACTATGGGTTGATGTGTATGAGATAATCCTACTCCGTGGTTTTCTCTTTGAAGAATATCAGTACGTCCACCATTGGGTTGTTTGTATGAACCAGGTGGTGTTGCTACTGTATCAACTATATTTCCTTTAGAATCAACAATAAAACGATAATTTGCATTGTGTACAAGAATACACGTCTGCCCATATTTATATTCCTGTGCAATTACGAAGTAGTCATGATTTCCATCAACCGTGAAATTATAAACCGTAATTCCTTCAGGAAATTCTACTCGTTCTGTCAAAACGAGAATCGAAAGTTCACCGTTAGCACCGATAAATACATCACCAACTCTTAAATCTTTTGCCTCGACCCAATAACCGTGTTCAGTAACTCCAATGTTCTCATGATACAATATCGTTCCGTCTTCTGAAACAATTTCTTGCGCAGCACGGCTTAAATC
>JAISNF010000539.1 GCA_031276415.1 Planctomycetaceae bacterium | reverse complement strand
TTAGATCAAAAGTCAAATATTAAATAACGTTTTGATTCCAATTAAAAATTTCCTCTGTGCTCTCTGTGTCCTCTGTGGTTAATAAAAATAAATTTGTGGTTTTTAGAAGTTCCCTTATGTAAACACTTTTTATGAAACGGTTACGCTGAATCAAAACGCCGACCGAAAATAAAAATAAATAATGTCATAATAAAACCGGATAAACTCAAAATTGCTCCGATTTTGACAAGCGGCGGGTCATAAATCATTGTCAAGCGATGTTTGCCCGCCGGTAAATCAACACCGCGAAATATTTCCTGAACACGCTTAACCGGAATTTCCGTACCGTTTTCGAGAAAAGCCCGCCAACCCCGCCAATATTGTTCAGGAATAATAACCGTTTCCGCCGCTTGAAGCGAAACATCAAGAATCAAACGGTTTGGTTCAAACAAAACATAAGACCGCTCAAGCGGATTGCGAATTTTCCAAGTCGATTTATTGTCCGATAAATCAATTTGTTCCGCGTCAAACCGAATATGATCGGGCGCAACAATATATTGAACTCCAAGTTGCGCAAGATGCGTTTCGAAAATTCCTGATTCGCCGTATTTCCATTCGGAACGCAATTTTCCGGCAACAGCGTTGTAATCTTTGGGCATGAGCGTTCCGCGAACATCAAGAACACAAATCCGTTGCGGTAATGTATATTTGGGAAAAAGCGATTTTTTGTCCCAACAAATCGCTTCCGCAAGACGTTGTTTGGACGAAGTTGTCGCAAATTCCGCCGGATACCAAACCGGAAAACGGTAAATTCGTACCGGTATTTTTTTTCCTGCTATCGTGTTGTTAAAAGATGTTTCGATATTTCGTTTATGGTTTGGAACAACGGCAAACATCCAGGTGTTTGCGATCATTAAATCTAAGGCAACAAAAAGAATTAAAAAATACGAAGCGGATTTCCAATGAATTGTCAGACGAATCGCAAACGTAAAAAAGAAAACAGAAATCGCTGTGAATAAAAGTCCTGATTGAGCGGATTCAATATTAAACGTACCAAAAAGAGGACAGTTTGGAACATTGGGAAAAATATTGATACGAAACAATGTAATTATTAAAACAATAACCGCAAATGGGTAACAGAACCAAAGAATAAATCGGA
Source organism: Planctomycetaceae bacterium (assembly GCA_031276415.1). Lineage (GTDB taxonomy): Bacteria > Planctomycetota > Planctomycetia > Pirellulales > Thermoguttaceae > WRKP01. The sequence continues at coordinate 1,923 of JAISNF010000539.1, read as the reverse complement.
TACGTTGACGAAATAACTCCTCTTTTTGTAACCGGTTAAATCCTGTTCCCGCCAAAATCGCAAGCATTAACGTTGCAACAACCAACAGTTTTGCCGGATAACGAAACATTCCGTAACTCGGTAAATACGTCAAGATCGGATAAATGATAAACCAATTGCCCAAACTGCCAAGAGAAAAAAACAGAAAAATGATAAAAGAAACAAAAACACGGTGATTAAGCCGATGATTAAACTGCTGATTAAACCGGACGTGATCAATATTTGACACAATATTGTGTTGTTTTTGTTTACAAAATGAAAAAAACGCCAGCACGACGGGCAAAAATCCCATGTAAAACGAAGGAACCCAAATTTCATTATCAAACGGCAATGCTGAAAACCATCGGGCATTTTCAGGAAATTGCCAACCTCCGGCGCACGGTAACAAAAATTCAACGAAACGCCACGGCGGAACAGAAAAAGAATAAACGGTTTGCTGATGTGTTGCTAAGGTACGGTCGGAAAATGTTCCCAATTCCCAAGCAGGTAATATCTGAACAGCCGCAAGAAAAAAAGTAATCATACCGGATAAAAGAAACAATAATAATCGAAAACGAAACACGCGAAAACAAAATATTGGAAACGGTAACGAAAAACAAGAGATTTTTTTCCATTGATATTGTTTTGAATTTAGGGATTCGGCGAGAGATTCGGCGAGCCATAGAATTGCGGCGCAAAGTATTGCGTTGTAAGCGGATTGGAGATCACCGCCGAGAATCATCAATGCCAAAACAACACCGAAACCTATTGCGTAGCGAATTTTGTTACGGTTGATCATTCGGTCAGCCTGACGAATTGCTTCGGGCAGCCATGCCGCACCGACCAAAAACGGTACGTTATTCCATTGAAATAATATATTGCCGCTGAATGTGTAGCAAAAAGCAGCGAGTGTTGCCGATTCACGGCTGCAACCCCAACACCGCGCCAAACGGTAACACAAAAACAACGCCAATAAAAAATGTCCGGCGGCATAACCGGTGTATGCGGTGAGCGGATCAATCCGAAAAAGTACGGAAATTCCAAGAGTGAGTAATGTTACGGGATAAAAAAAGGCGGTTGTCGGATTGGCGGCGAGTGGTTGACCGAGATTTTCGTAAGGATTCCAAAGCGGCAAATGACCCGCCGCAACTTCATCATAGAGATATTGAAACAGCGGAGCATAAAAATGCGCCCCGTCACGAAAACCCGGAATGCCGCTAAAAAATAACAGGAAAATTATTACCAATACAAAAACAATAGGAAAAACCGTTTTAGAAAAACCATTCATATTTTCATTCCCATTTTATTTAATTTTTTTGTAATTAATTCGACAAAGTGATAAAAACTCTCATAATGATACACGCAAAATTTACAAATGAAAGTCCGCAGATGACGCAGATTATCGCAGATCATTTTTTGAGAAGACGAAACAACAAAACATGCGAAAAAAAAAAAGTTTTGTTCCTGGTGTTGACAGGTTTAACTTATTTTGTAAAATATCCGATAATTAATTTAGTTTTTTAATTTCAACAATTGGAGAGCAAATTACATTTTGAAAAATAAATTGCCCGAATTTTTGTTCGGGTATTAAAAAAATCGAGTACGTCAACAAAGCTAATGCCGTTTAGGCAACAGTAATTTTTTACATAGCAACCGGATTTTCCGGGTAAAAAATTACTTAACACTGAAGAGTTGCGTGTCTCCCGCTGAGGGAGCGTCGCGTTCAGTGTTATAGGTATAATTCAGCATTACAATCGAAACAGTAATGCGCCACTTTTGCTGGTGGGAAAGAACCTAACTTTAGCTACGTGTCGCTCCTAATCGTAAGAGCGATATTCTGTTGCCGTTTCTCGGCGTTGCGTTTTTCCCACTTTGTAACAAAACAGATTATTTGTTATGTAATCT
>JAISNF010000260.1 GCA_031276415.1 Planctomycetaceae bacterium | reverse complement strand
GAAAGGGCAGGATAAAAATTGAGAGTGGATAGTTGATAGTGGAGAGTGTCGCAAGCGGAATTATTGCCAAAATATTTGTAACTCCGCATTGCGAAACTCTCCACTCTCAACTATACACTATCCACTATCATATACTGCCCTTTCAGGGTGTCGTGTTTTGGGTTCTGACCCGCCGCGTTGTGGCGGGCTGGCTTGTGTTGCCCTTTCAGGGCGTAGGAAACACATCATTTTACGTTACTTGAACAATTACAAAATAGACAGACACGACTTTTAATCTAAAATAACTTTATAAAATTAAAATTTTCTTCTCTGTGAACTCTGTGGTTTCTGTGGTTAAACAAAAAAAACAGTTATTAGAAGTTACCTGTAATGAAAATAGAAAGACGGTTATTTTGAGAATCTGTTGTGTGAAAATAAGAAGACAAAATAAAATGAGTAATTTTTTTATTGCGATTTTTTTATGAAATTGTTTTACAATTGAGAAAAAATCGGGAAAAATTGAGATTGACAAAAATCGCTAAATCGGAAACAATACGCTCTGTTGAGAACCAATAAAAATAAATCAGATGTTGCTTAGGATTGGTAACACTGATGATTCGTTTGATTTATTGGTTTTGCGTTATTTAAAGTCTTCACCAATCATTCACACAGGGGGCAAGGATGCAAGCCTGTTGTAAAGGAACAGAATCGGTTTCATTGAAAAAAACGCTCTTGAGCGTTTGTAAAAAGATTCATCAGTTCGTCGGAAACGATGTTAAAGCGAAAAGTTGTACGGTTGATCCTGATGAAGTTCGACCCGGTGATGTTTTTTTTGCTTTGCCGGAAGAGGACGATGTACTCGAAGAATCAGTTGGTTTGGCGATTCATCACGGATGTTCTGCGGTAGTTGCTGATCGTCCTGTAACAGGAATAGATTCGGCACCGTTCTTTATTATTCCGAATGTTGCCGAAGGTTTTGCCGCATTTTGTCATGCCGTTTATGATTATCCGGGTAAATCACTCAAATTGATTGGAATTACCGGAACAAGCGGTAAAACAACGACTTCTTATCTAATTTCCGGCATGTTAGCCGAAGCGGGATTTCAAGTTGGATTGATTGGTTCGCTTGGAATTTTCGATGGTCAAGAATTTCATTTTCCCGCTCAACCGGATATAACTCCAGATCAGTTGGTTTTTTGGCTTGACCGGATGTCAATGAATGGTTGCACTCACGTCATTATCGAAGCCTCCAGCCGAATGATCACTAACGGCTGGCTGGGCGGTATTCAATTTGACGCTGTTTGTCTGACAAACATTCGGCGTGATCATCTTGATTTTCATAAAACCATCGAACAGTACCGCCGAAGTAAACTCGCCGTTTTTAAGTACGCCAAGAAAAAAGCCTTAGCGGTTTGTAACATTGACGACCGGATTAGCGAAGCAATTGTTCCATTAATCGATCAACCGTTATTATCAATCGGAATCAAGAATCAGGCGGAAGTCGGTTCCATGCTTGTTGAACGGTTTTCAGAGGAACAAACTTTTATTGTTACAGCCGGAACGGAGGCGGTTTCATTCCGAACAAAAATTATCGGCGATGAATTTATTTACAATTGCATGATGGCAACAGCATTGGGAATTGGATTTGAGATCGACATTAAAACAATTGTGCGTGGAATTGAGCGGGTTGAAAATATTCCGGGACGCATGGAGCGGATTGAATGCGGACAAAATTTTAATGTTTATATTGATTCGGCGCGGACGGCGGATTCCTTAGCGGCGGTATTGCGAACAGTTCGCGATGTAACCGCCGGAAAATTAATCTGTGTTTTCGGAGCAGCGGAATATCATGACCCCGCCAAACGCTCCCTTTTTGGCAAAACAATGGAAACCTTAACCGATTCTGTTATTCTCACCGCCGCCGCCGACCGATTGAATTTTGAAACAGCAACGGCGATTTGTGATATTGGTAAAGGTTTTGCGTTACAAAACGGCGTCCGAATTATACCGGAACGGGCAGAAGCAATTGCTTGGGCACTTTCCGAAGCCGGTAAAGGCGATTCCGTTGTCATTTTCGGCAAAGGCGAATTAGCAAATACAGAACAATCCGACATCATTCCATTCTGTGACCGGCATTTCGCAAAACAATGGCTTTACGAAAACCAAACTTGTTTCGTATAAAGGAACTTCCAAAAACCAGTTTTCTATTTAACCACAGAAAAATTTAATCACCGAGAACACAGAGAATTTTTTGATTTTGTACAAAAACGCAAATTGAATTGTCAAATGGGAAAAATATAATTCCGCTTGCGCAACTATTCACTAAAAAATTATCGTAATCCTTCACGGTAATAGGTTTAACTTGTTAAACGAATCTCCGTGAACGGTTACAAATTATCTGCGTCTATCAGCGTAATCTGCGGACAATTATTCTATTCTAATGGGATTACTATTGGTTCAGGTTCAGCGGACGGTTGTTCATCGGTTGGGGGCGACTCTTTGGGTTGTTGTTCCGGTAACTCTTTGGGCGGTTCCGGCGGATTGGTCGGTGACTCAGGAAGCGGTAAACCTTTAACCATCGCCTCCAAATATTGACGCTGCTGTTTGGAACGCGGATCAGAAAGCGGAATAATCGGTAAATCAGGAACAAGTTGACCGGTAAAAGTTATACCTAATAACTTCAAACCAACAACCTCCTCGAATTTGTCAATGTCAAATGTCAATGATTCGGGCTTCGTCCACTCAACCGCCTTCTCAGAATCCACTGAAATAAGCATCAATGTTGATTGCGGATTTTTCAATTCCTCCTGCTTCAAATTGGGATCGGCAAAAGGCGTTCCTTCCGAATCAAAAAAACGAATAATCGTTTTAGGATGTTTGACATTATTCGCCAAAGGACGGAAAATTAACGGCATTGTTTCCAAAAGCGGTTTGTTTGTTGGACTGTCCCACGATTCGTCCAGTTTGAATTTATTATAAAGTTCTTCAAGACCAAGCATCGGCAACACCGAAACCCGCCAACTAAGAAGCCGAGTCCCGTCAGCAGAACAAATATCAGCCGGAAATTTATTGTTCTTTTTGTAATAAGCCATGAAAATTTGCCCCAACATAAGCATTTGTTCTATACGTTGCTGCTGAATTTGCATTTGTTGCAAAGTTGTTTGTTGATTCCTGATTCCTTCCGCTGCGTTTTCCTCAAACTTTTCAAATTTATTAAGAACAACATCAACCCGCGATTCGGTAACATTGACCATAACAGCGTTTAACACCGATTTCGCAAATTCATAAGGAACCGGCAAAGACATTTTGGCACTTTCATCCATTGTTGCCAAAGTGGTTTGCCCGATGAGAACCAGCCCTTGAACAATTTCACTGATTTCCACCGCACCTTCAGAATCACGGGCATCAAAACGAATCGTCAACATCGGCGAACCAATCGGTACGGTCAAATTAACAAATAATGTAATTGCCCGAAGATGTTTCACAAGCGATTCCGTAAAATTTTGAGGAATTCCGGTTTTGAGCAGAAAACTTTCCAAAACCTCCGTCTCAATATTGACGCCTTCCAATGATGTAACCAAAAGTAAATCATTGGAATCACAATCAAGCCGTTTCAAACGATCAATTGCGGCATTTTTTATGGGCGTTGTGGAATGTTGCTGATTTTGTTCAAAAACTGCCTTAACATCCGATTCTTCTCCTTCGACAATAATCAACGTCTTTTCATCGGTAAATGTAATCGCAAGACGTTGCGGTATAGCGATTTCCTGTGGAGTTAGATCGTAATATTCGATTGTTCCTGATTGGCGTTTTTTTGATTCAATTTCTTCTGTGGTGTTCCCGAAAATCGAGGCAAACAATTCTTCTTTCTTAATGGGTTCGTCGAAAACAAGAATTGTTGAACGCCGGTAAATCAACTGCATTTGCGGAACTTGAATCCTGTTTTGTTCCACATTGACCTGAATTTGTGCAGGAAGAGCAGAGGCTTGGACGAAACGGTCAATTTTAATCGGAGTAAACGGAACTTGTAAAAATTGTGAAATAACGTCGGAAAGAATATTTTCGTTTCCTTTTCCGATGGGCGATTTTAGAAATCGTTTGGGTTGTCCGGCAAGAACGAAAATCGGATCAGGCAACAACCAACGAGTTTCAAGATTATTTTCGGAACCGAGTTGTTCCAACATTTCGGCGGTCGGGTAGGGAACATTCAATGTTTCTATTTGTTCCGTTGTTGTTTCAACATTTGCCGGTTCATTTTTTGTCTTGCTTGGGCAACCGGTTAAAAGAAAAGAAGAAACCAAAAACACGAAAAATACAAAACGAATAATAGGAGCAGACATGGAAATTTGGGGTTAATTGGAATTTATTGTTAGGAAAATATTACTGTTACCACACAAAAAATAACAGATTGAGTTATAGAATATCATATTAACCGATAATAACAAGAGGTTCCCACGCCAAATCAATAAGACAGTTACGTAAAGAATTTGTCCGCA
>JAISNF010000422.1 GCA_031276415.1 Planctomycetaceae bacterium | reverse complement strand
CGTTGATTGGGGAACGCTTGAACCCGCCGCGTTGCGGCGGGCTGGCTTGTGTTGCCCTTTCAGGGCGTAGGAAACACATCATTTTACATTACTTGAACGATTACAAAATAGACAGACACTTTTTGAGTTCCAACATTAAAATTCTGCCGAATCATTTACGAGCAATGACTGATTTTCATTATTGATTATTGATTATTGATTCTGTGGCGTGTTTTTCAGTATTTCATTGGCGTGGCGGCTAAAGTAGCCGCGTAAGTCTTTTGAATAATCTTCTAAAATCTTTCGACCAAGACCGTCAACATCGCCAAGACGATACAACGCACGTGCAAAACCAATTTCAATTAACGAATCCCGCCGGCTTTTTTCCGCAACACCGCCACGAGGATCCGCCTGATCCCATTTTCTTGCGGCATCAAGATCGCGGTGAACATAACCGGTCATTCCGGGTTTTTTCAGATGTTCCGCAATCACCGGCGCAACCGATTTATCGCCAATCCATTCCAACGCCAAATAACAAGCCCGATGATGTGAAAAATCATCTTCCGCCTTGAGTTTTTTGAGCAACTCCGCAATAACAACAGCACCGCGTGAATCTTTTGTTCGTCCGAGCATCATAATATATCGGTCAAGCGGACTAGACGCCCAGCCGAATTGTCCCATTCCGCGAAAATTCCAACCTTTATCCCAATGTTCAGTGGATTTCACCGTACTCAGCAACGCATCCGTTCCGGTCGGATCGTACATTCCGGCAAGAACCATTGCATACGCTAATTTAGTTTCCGGTGACGTGGATTCGTGGTAGGCTTTTTGCAACAGCGGGATAGATTCTTTCGGATGCCAGAGTAAATTGGCGGAACCTTTAAAACCATCCGGCAATGTCTTAATATCTTCCGGCAATGCCGAAATCGAATCTTCATAATTATCCTGATCCGTCAACACGGATTCCGGTAAATTACCGATTTCGACAAGATGTTTCTGGACTGGTTTGATGTCAAGTTTCCGAAGCGGAACACTATCTTTTACCGCTTTTGCCGCAAGACAACCAAGAGCGTAACCTTGATTTTGCAAATCCGGTTGCATTCGGATAATCGGAATCGCATCACGATGGCAACTTGTTGCAAGACCGCCGACAAAAATTCCTTCCAATCCTTGCGGCAAACAACTCCGCATCGGAATATCACAAAAATGTCCGTCGTGATGAAGATGTTCGATTTCCAGATACGGCGTTAATGTGTAGCCGTGCGTATCAAAATTGCTTTTTGAGCGAACAATTGTGTCGGGATAAGTTCGTTTATTGACCTGATCAAGAACCGTAAATGTAAAATCGCCGATAATTTGCGGACGTTCACGCGTGTCAAGAATTTTGCCGAAGTCAAACGCTTTGGGGAATTTCTCTTTGCCGTAAATGAAAACGTGTGTAACATCTTCCATATCGCTTTCGTCAACGTACATATAATCCGTGTTGGTGTACGATGCTCCGAGATTTCGCGGCGGCAAACCGTGACCTTGTGTGGCGATTTCTTTGTCGTCAACATATTTCATCGGAGCACCGGCGTTTTCGGCAATTCCGCCGTGACCGGTTGCGTCAATCACGACTTTTGCCAAAACAATTCTCGGTCCAAACTGCGTTGTGATGAGAACACCTTTAACAGTTGGCGTTCCGTTGACTGTTTCAACAACCGCCCCGCTTCCGAGAACGCCGTACCAAATATCAGCACCGGCTTCGGCAAGTTTGGAACGCCACCAAAAGATACGCTGCTCAATATTCCACGAGGCTTTGCCGTCTTCAACTTCTTTGCAGAAACCAACGCGGTTGCCCCAATAATAAATTGAAATTGCTCCGGCGGTTCCGACACCGCCGAGATCGTGTAAATATTCGAGAACCAATGTTTTGGCTCCTTGCCGTGCTGCGGAAATTCCAGCCGGTGCGCCGGTTGTTCCGCCGCCAACCACCACAACATCGTATTCGCCGATCACCGGAATTTTCTGCTCTTGCTGTTTCACAAAACCAAGCGGTTCTTTGTACGCTTTGACATTCGAGAGCGATTCTTTAATCTCACCGGAAACTTCTTGCGGTAAATTATTTCCGGTTGATATGAGTGAAGCGGTTAAAAGTTCCGGCGAAATCTTATCAATTTTTTTAGCATCTTCCGCTGCTTGTTGACCGGCTGCTTTTGATTTCTCAATAAATTCGATTGTTCCATATTCTTTAAATTCCGGCATTGAAACGAGAATCCGATCTGCTGTGAATTGTTGATTGGGGTCAAAGGTTGCGAGACGGATTTGAGTTTCGAGTTCGTTTTGCAATTTCAAATCGCCATTGAAATAAGGGTCGCTATTGAAATAACGCTTTCCGGTTTCATTGGAAATATCGAAAGTATAACGAATAATCGGATAAACACTGATATTCGTTCCTTTTGCCGGTTGCCCATAAAACGGTTCGCCCATAATCTCATACGAAAAGTTCTTTAGCAACGGGAATTTTGTCAGATCAATTTGTTCCGGTTGTTTCGGTTCGCCGCCGATCACAACATATTGTGCGGTCATATCTCCACTGAATGTTCCTTTAGATAATTGAATCAAACCGGAAACGAAGGAGTTTGGTTCAAAGTTCGGTTCAAAGAAATTGGGCGTAGAAAGTATTTTTTTAGCAAGAATTGCTTGTTTTCCGGCACGGTTATTGATAATGGCTCCGTATGCGTGATTTTTTTGTTCATCACGAAGTTCGCCGATTGTATAAGTGCTATACAAAAATTGGACACCGGCGTCGAGCAATGCTTTATCGAGTGTCATTTTGACGTGCATTGGTCGTGGAGCGGGATGCGTGTAAGGCGATTTTCCGTCGGCGTTCCATGCTTTCGGAACCGGAATTGCCGACTTGTCCGGCAAAACAACAATTTCACCGAGCAAAAGACGTTTTGCTTTTTCAGACTTTTTGATTTCGAGTTTCAAATAGCGGGCGGTGATGGGTTTATCGAGTTCGAGGCGAAATTCGTCCACTGAATCGTAACCGCGTAGATGGGCGGTTTTCAAAACGGCATTGGGTAATTCGTTCCAAGTTTTTTCATCATCGCTTGCTGAAACACGAACATGATCCATTACAAATTCATCTCGCCGGTGAAAACCAAACAGCGACACAATACCGACATTTTGTGATTTTTTGAGATCGAGAACAATCGTGGCGTTACTGTTAATTTGCAGACTTTGAGTAACGGGATCAGCCGCAAGACCATCAGCGAGCCGGTTTTTTTGATTTGTTTCGGGGTGGGTTTTATCGGCGGGTTGTTCGATTTTGTAGGTGAAGGGAATCCGGTTATTGGCTTGCAGGATGAGCAATGCGGGCGGAATTGGTTGTCCGCGATTTGGGTCATTGAAGATGGCGGCGGCGAGAGGATCATCAAGTTTTTCATTAGGTTCGAGCCAAAGGTTAAGAGTTGCGGTCATATCTTCGCCGAGATAGGGATATTGAGTGATGAGCATTGTTTTTGCTCCGGCTTTCTGTGATTCGATAGCCGCTGCAACATTGCCGGTCGAACCGCCAATCACCAACACGTCAACCTCATAAGCAATCGGAATTTGACGTTCCGAGATGGTAACATATTTATCTTGAGCAGAAACCAAAACAACTTGAAAACAAAACAACAACATGAGTAATAATCGTTTCATAGTAGAAAACTCCTTATTTCATAATAAAATTAAATCTTAATAGTTCCCGCATTTACGACAACACGTGAACCTTAACAAAAAAAACCAAACAATCCAAAACATTCTAAAACATTCTAATCGAATTGACACAAAAAACAATATTAGTTAATAGTTAATAGTTAGTAGTGAATAGTGAATAGTTTCGCAAGCGGAATTGCGGAATTATTGCCAAAACATTTGTGATTCCGCATTGCGAAACTCTCCTCTGTCCACTTTCAACTTTCCTTCTCTGTGTTCTCTGTGGTTAATAAAAAAAAAAAAGTTTCCTTTTGGTAATTTACATAAACGGTTACGATTCAGTTTGTATCTTTCAAAACCGATTGAACCGGTTCGAAGAGCCAGGCAAGGTTAAAACGTGCAACGGAAACTTTGCCGTAAGGACTTTTGTTATCGCCTTTTTCGAACAATAAATAAACCATACCGTCCGTTCCGGCAGTAATAGACGAATAGGCACAACCTTGTTCATAAATCATTCGTTTAATTTTCCACGAACGCGAACGATCCAAACTACACCAAACCGTCATGTGAATTCGGTTACCGCCCGGATCATCCGGTGCGGAAAAAAGCAGAACATCTTTATTGTTCGTTAATTCCAAAGGAAGCCGGACAAGCCCTGCACAACAACCATAACTTGGTTTTGTTCCGTATTTGAAATAGAACGGTTCACCAACTTCCCGTAAATCTTCGCAAACTTCCCAATCGACATATCGATCACCGCCGTCATGACTGTAAGCCAATTGCCTTCGATGATCCGTGGACAAGTGTGAACGGGAATTGTAATACACAATACCGTCCGAAAATTCCGCCAACGTCCCTTCACCTGTTCCGCTTTGAACCGGATGAGAAACTTGCCATGTTTTACCGTGATCATCGCTGAACATGGACGTATTATAATGAAACATCCAATGTTCCTGATCATTTTTACCGAGTGGAGCCATAATTCGTCCCGGCATAAGGAGTCTGCCTTTTTTCTGTCCATATTTTAATGTAACACCAGATTCAGAAGCATTCAATATAATTGGAGCCGGCGAATCAGGTGAGCCAAGACCTACAAGATTGGGGCGAATCGTGATTTTTTCTTCCGTCCATGTTTTTCCTTCATCCTGACTTCGCAACAAGATACCGGTTCCGCAAACGATTAAAATATTACCGTTTGTTTCGTCAACGATAAAATTACCACCGCCATGAAATTTAAGTTGCAGTAATTCGCTCCATGTTTTTCCCTGATCATTACTTGTTCGGACAAGATGACCGCTGTCGGCACTGGCAATCACGGTTCCTTTCGGCGTAACAACAATATTCGGAATCCGTACATCTTTTTGGTCGAAAAGATCAATGATTTCAAACACTGGTTTTTCTTTGATGCGGGAAATATCGTTAAGTGTTGCAGGCGGCGGATCAACCCGAACTTTCCGCTGCGCAAAAACAGATTCAACAAAGAACCCAACCACAAAACAATAAATCATCAAAAACGTACAAAATTTCTTTGTAAACATACTTGTTTTCTCCTAATAAGAGTTTTAATAAATGTAAAAAACAAAATAACTGTCTATCACCTTTTTATTTAAGCACAGTTTATTTAACCCGAATTATTTAACCACAGAGAACACTGAGTTTACAGAGAAGAATTTTTTTAAATTATTTTAGATCAAAAAGTCAATGATAATAATATCAAAT
>JAISNF010000378.1 GCA_031276415.1 Planctomycetaceae bacterium | reverse complement strand
GCACCCCGAATAGGTCCAGCGGCTTCGGCTGCTGTAGCCCGTTCTGAAAAAGCAATCGTATTAGAGGAACCATCACTGACATTCGCAAAAGATCGCCAATAGTTGGCTCCGGTTGGTGTTGTCCACGATAATCCTGTAGTGTGAGGTATCGCCCAACGTTTATCAGGCATGGCGAAAAGCCCGCGTTTATTGGTAGGTGGGGCTTCCAACAAAGCATCGGGCCAATCGCCAACGGAAGGAACATAATTGACTCGTCCTGCCGATATTTTGTTATTAGGATCGGAAGGACAAAGCACCGCATTCTGAGTAATAGCCCATGGAGTTTCAGAACTGGGGTCTTTGGGATTTGCCAGACCTTGTAAATAAACGGCTTCCTGTTCGTAGAAAGGCATCAAAACGAACAGCGGCGTGTAGTAAGACCAACTGCTTGTGCCACTGATCTGAAAGAACCGTGAACAAGCGGCTGGAAACGCTTGGTGGACATCGTGATAATTGTGAACCGCTAAACCGATTTGTTTTAGTTTATTGGTACACTGACTACGTCTTGCCGCCTCTCTAGCGGCTTGAACGGCAGGCAACAACAGAGCGATTAAGACGCCGATAATCGCAATCACCACAAGAAGTTCGACTAACGTAAAGCCGAACGGTGAAGAGCGGAAACGAGGTAAGAGGTTTGGGGTAAAGAGATTAGAACGTGAATAATCTTTACGATTTGTTGTTCTCTCTTTACGCCAATCCCCCCCCCCCCCCCATCCATTTTACCTGCGTTGTCCATTTTGACATTTGGGACTTCTCCAGCAAGTTTTCCAGCAAAATTTCCAACACATTCCCAACAAACACAACCAAAAATCTCACTAAATTTTTCATCGTCAATCTCCTTTTAAAAGATTTTATCAAAATCCCTTGCGAACATGCCCGCCGCAAAACAATGACGGCAAGAAAAAACAACATCTCGCAACTGAATTAGGTTCACAGTTTAACCAAAGTCCTGCTTTTCGTCAATCGGTATTTTGTCTTGTACCAAAAGATTCGGCATTATTCGGCAAATTTTTTGCAAAATAATCAATTTAATTTTTTTTGACCGGAAATCGCCAAGACATTTGGGCAACACGAATTGCCGATATTATGAATTAATCCGATTCACTGTTGGTGTATTCTCCGATTTTTGCGTAGCGTGAATTAACTGTCCCGTTGGCAAGATGGGAAACCAAACGGCAATGGGAACACTGAAAATAAAAATCACAAAACCGAATTTGTGGATGCGCGTGTTCCACTTTCCATGAATTACCACAACCAGGACACTTGCGCTGGGCTTCATCTTTATGTTTTCGCCCGAAAAAACGCATCAAATAATAATACGTTGGAGTTTTCGTCGCCTTTTCAATCGCAAGACATAATTCACGTCCCCGCCGTGAAAGTTCACTCTTGGGATCGGCAAGCATACGGTAAGCGTTGATCTCCAATTTCCCGTTTTTAGTCCAAATATTATCACAGTCCCGATAATATTGTTGCCAAAGATAAATACTTTCACGTTCCGAATCTGTTATTGGTACACGGTACAACGGTATTGCGTCATTATTATCGCCGCGATAAAGCGGAGTACCCGGCAAATAAGACGGAGTAAAAAGATAAAGAAAAGATGCATTTTTCCAGACGGCTTTTTGTTTCGGCGGAAAATCTTCGTTGTAATACCATGTTGGTTTTCGTTTGAAAAAATTCTCAACCTCTTTGAGACGCTCTTTTCCATAAGCACTGTGAGACTTTAACTGATCCGCCTCCAAACCAACGGCTTTAATATAAGCAGTAACCTGCTTTTGCCACGAAACAATAGTATAGTCCTTATTGATCTGACCATTTCCGGCAAGTGCGGCAAGATAATTATCAACCGTTTCTTCAGCATCATCGAAATTATGTTTGCAATAAGAACCAAATAAGATACGATAAAAAATCATTGTTTCTCTCTCCGAATTAAAACAAATAAAAAATGTTCCGGTAATACTTTTACTACCATGAACTCGTTGCTCTACTTCACTTCGTTTCAAATAGTTCTTTTTTAATTTGTTTGCGATTGGAAATCAATTTGCGCCAAGTGAGAAAAAAGATCGTTGCCGTTATTACAAGTTACGGCAACAACTAAACAACTTCTTTCACTGCTTTTAATTGATTCGTTAATTCGGCGATTGCCATTTCAGGCGTCGCTTTGAAAATCATTGTTTCGCCGACGGTTACAGTGGGACCGCGATCACAGTTTTCTGTGCAAAAAGTCGCTTCAATACGGACTAAATGCCCCAACGCCCGATCTTGAACATAATCGGCAATCTTTTTCAAAACAGTTTGGCTGCCCCGAATAAAACAACTCGTTCCCACACAAACCGACACCCGAACTTCAGGTGTTGTTCCGGCTTCGTCCAGAACCGGAAGCGTTAAACCGTAAATTCTACGGCGGTTACGGTAAGTTGTGTGCAACAATTCATGAGCAGTGTGTCCGCCAATACCGCCTTCAAAATATTTGTCGTAACAGTCCATCAAAACATGATTATCCTGCGGTTTATGGAGTTGCAACATTTTATCCGCTTTGTAAAGACCTTCGGAACGGCTGTGGCGGACTTCCCAATCGTTTGTAACCGGTTGCCCCGCTCCGCCAACACAACCAAGCGGACACGCCATGACTTCAACAAAATCATACGCTTTTTCACCCCGCCGAATCATTTCCGCAACTTTTCTCGCATTCGCAAGACCGTACACCACACAAACCCGAATCATTATCCCGTCAATATTAAATTCAGCCTCACGAATCGCCTTATCGCCGCGCACTTCGGTAAATTCAAATGTGTCCAACTTGACTCCCTTCAATTTTTCAACCGCAAAACGCAACGCCGCTTCCATAACACCGCCCGTTGTTCCAAAAATCACGCCGCCGCCGGTTTTGAAATTAAACGGCGGGTCTAACGATTGCGGTTGTAATTCGTTGAACCGAAGTCCGGCTTCCTCAATCATTCGAACCAATTCCTGAGTCGTCAGAACATGATCAACATCAGCAATACCGTCTTTAATAAACTTGGACTGTTTACACTCAAACTTCTTGGCTGTACACGGCATAATCGCTACCACCACTAAATCTTCTTTGGCAACACCAAGTTGTTCCGGCAAAATCAATTTTGCGGTTGGTCCAAACATTTGCTGCGGTGAACGGCAACTCGAAAGATACGGGAGAAAATCCGGTAAGAATTGTTCGGCATATTTAACCCACGCCGGACAACACGATGTGAATTGCGGTAATTTTTCACCTTTGGTTTTTCGTTCGATAAATTCGGTGGCTTCTTCGAATATCGTTTGATCGGCGGCAAAACTTGTATCGTAAACCTGATCAAATCCGATGGCTCGGAGTGCGGCGACAATTCGTCCTAATTCAATGGAGCCGGGAAGACCGCCAAACGCTTCGCCAATCGCCACACGAACCGCCGGAGCAATTTGAACAACAACTTTTTTCTTGGGATCGTTAATCGCCTTCCAAACAACATTGACATCATCCCGAACCGTCAATGCTCCAACTGGACAAACTGTTGCGCAAAGTCCGCAGTTGACGCATTCAATATCCGCAAGGTCTTTATTGAACGGAGGAACCACCGTTGATTTCGCTCCCCGACCGGCAAAACCAATTGCGCCAACGCCTTGAATTTCGTTGCATGCCCGAACACAATCGCCGCAAAGAATACATTTATTGGGATCGCGGACGAGAGATAAACTTGACCGGTCGACGGGGCGTTCGACAAAAGTTCGTTTGAAGCGGACGGTATTGACGCCGAGTTGTCGGGTCAACGATTGGAGTTTGCAATTTGTATTTTTGGGGCAAAGCGTGCAATTTTGGTCGTGATTTGCCAAAATTAACTCCAAAGCGACTTTTCGCATTTGGCGTAATTCTTCGGTGTGAGTTTGTACGACCATTCCTTCCTGCGGCGTGGTGGAGCAGGACGCCACAATTCCAAGCCCTTTGACATCAACAAGGCAAAGCCGGCAGGCTCCGTAAATACTTAATTCGGAATGATAACAAAAAGTTGGAATATCTATTCCGATTTTTCGGGCAAGTTCCAGTAAATTGCGTTCCTCGTTAATGGGAACCTGTACACCGTTAAGGGTTAAGGTTTTAACAGTATCGATCATAATATGCCTCGTATGTTAGGGTTTTGGGGTTTGAGATTTGGGTTAAAACTTGTGGTTCGGCAAGCAAATTTATTTTGCGATTTATTTTGCGGTTGTACTACGTTTGTACTATGTAATACGAACAATCTATTAAAGAAAGTAAAAAACAATCAGAAATTTAATGCTTTATTATAATTAATTACCAAATGCTTTCAAGGGGCAAGGTTTTAGTTGATCGTGGAGAGTTGATAGTGGAGAGTTTCGCAATGCGGAATTATTGCCCTAGCGGTTGTAATTCCGCTTGCGAAACTATCCACTATCAACTCTCCACTATCAACTCCAATTGTAGCGATGGGTTTTAACCCATCGGATCATAACGCATTGGCGTTTTCGGAATAACCCAATTGGGGACAAAACAACATCAATACGTTATGATCCGGCGGGTTAAAACCCGCCGCTATTTTGGAATGCCCCTTCGGGGCAATGGGAAACGTCAATAATTCCGCTTGCGTCACTATTAACTATTCACTACTAACTATTC
>JAISNF010000339.1 GCA_031276415.1 Planctomycetaceae bacterium | reverse complement strand
GCGAATATTGATTTGAATGCGTTACTCCGATTTCACAAATCACACGGAAAAATCGCAACAGTAACCGCAGTGCGTCCGCCGGCACGTTACGGAGTCATTTCGTTCGATAACACCGCTCCTGTTGTTCAATCTTTTGCCGAAAAACCGCAAGCCGCCGAAGGTTGGATTAACGGCGGATTTTTTGTGTTTAATGAAGGAATTTTTGATTACATTAAAAATGATTCCGACGCATTGGAAGGCGATAATCTGGAAAAAATCGCAACCGATGGCGAATTGATGGCGTTTCAACATAACGGTTACTGGCAATGTATGGATACATTGCGTGATAAACTCGACTTGGAATATCGTTGGAATAATGGAAAAGCGCCTTGGAAAATCTGGAAAAATCAAGATGAAATTTGACAATATTTTTAACAATATCTACAATAACCGCCGCATATTTTTAACCGGTCATACCGGTTTCAAAGGAAGTTGGTTGACGACGTGGTTACTGAAATTACAGGCGAAAGTACGCGGTTATTCATTGGGAATTACGGGCAATCCCAATCATTTTTCGTTATTAAAAAACGATATTGATGATTGTCGCGGTAACATCAGAAATTTTGAACAATTATATCAATGTCTGCGTGAATTTGAACCGGAAATTGTGTTTCATCTGGCGGCGCAACCTATTGTACGGATTTCTTATGACGATCCTCTGAACACGTTTGATACGAATATTATGGGAACCGCGAATTTGCTGGAAGCGTGTCGGCGTGTTTCGGCTGTTCGTGCGGTAATAGTTGTTACAACGGATAAATGTTATGAAAACAAGGAATGGATTTGGGGGTA
The DNA here is from genome assembly GCA_031276415.1 of Planctomycetaceae bacterium. GTDB lineage: Bacteria > Planctomycetota > Planctomycetia > Pirellulales > Thermoguttaceae > WRKP01. The sequence goes on along the minus strand of JAISNF010000339.1, from coordinate 2,166 downwards.
TCGTGAAAATGATCCGTTAGGCGGACACGATCCTTACAGTGCGTCGAAGGCGTGTGCGGAAATAATCACGGCGAGTTTTCGGAATCTGTTTTCGCAACAGAATTTGCTTGTTGCTTCGTGTCGGGCGGGTAATGTGATTGGCGGTGGTGATTGGGCGAGTGATCGGTTGATTCCTGATTTGATACGTGCGGCGACAGAAAATATCGCTACAACAATCCGAATGCCGGACGCAAGACGTCCATGGCTGCATGTTCTTGAGCCGTTGTATGGATATTTGTTGCTTGGACAAAAATTACTCGAAAGTCGAAAAGAATTTGCCGAAGCATGGAATTTCGGTTCCGGTAACGGTTCCGATTTTACTGTCAAAAATATGGTCAGTCTGGCAACACAATATTGGAATAAAATTAAAGATAATATCGTTATAAATAATGACAATAACGACAACAATAATAACAATAATAACAACAATGACAGTAAACACGAAACGACTTTATTGACACTTGACAGCAGCAAAGCACAACTCCGGCTTGCATGGAAACCTCAATGGACATTGGAAGAATCCGTAGAACGAACAATTACCTGGTATCGTAATTTTTACGAACAAAAACAAATTCAAACGCTAAATCAAATCGAAGAATATTCGGAACTCTTATTGTAAATTTTGATTTATGTAAATTTTTGTAATTTTGGGAACTTCTAAAAACCACAAATATATTTTTATTAACCACAGAAGACACAGAGAGCACAGAGAATAAAAATTTAAAAAAAATTATTTTAGATCTATTCCATAGAATTGCCTCAATGGTTTCGTGTTCATCTTCGATAACCTCATTTCAACCTAATTTTTCCTAACAAAACGATTTGCCAAAAAAACCTCAGTAGCAAATAAAGTAACACACACAATAACCTCATTACCTCATTATGATTATTTTTTAATGAGGTAATGAGGTCGGATTTTTCATGATTTTTTGTTACTGAGGTTGTTTTGTAAAGAAAAATTAGGTTAAAATGAGGTTTGTCGAAACAATGACAATACGTTTTCGCAAATTCCACTGAATAGTGACAAATTAAAAATACCAACTTTTTTTAAAATATCCGTGAACGGTTACAAAAATTTCCTCTGTGTCCTCTGTGTTCTCTGTGGTTAATAAAAATAATTTTGTAATATTTCAAAGAACCGAGAATGAAAAATGAAAATACTTGTTACGGGAGCAAGCGGATTTATTGGTTGTTATGTTGTCGGGCAATTATTACGGGCGGGGCATGATATTGTTACGACTTCAACGAAAACGGAATTGTTGTCCGATAATGTTTTGCATATTCCGTGTGATTTGAATATTGAGCGGAATGATTTTTATGAATTGTTTAGGCGACCGGATGCGGTGATTCATTTGGCTTGGCAGGGCTTGCCGAATTACGATGAATTATTTCATATTGAACGCAATTTGCGGACGAGTTATTATTTTTTGAAACAGATGATTGAATCGGGAACGAAAAATATTAACGTTATCGGAACATGTTTTGAGTATGGATTGCAGGAAGGTTGTTTATCGGAAGATTTACCGGCAAACCCGAACACGGTTTACGGAGTTGCCAAAAATACGTTGCGGATTTTTTTGGAGCAATTACAAAAAAAGAGCCCGTTTGATTTCAAATGGATTCGTTTATTTTATTTGTACGGAACAAACCAAAACAAAAATTCGATTCTGGAACAATTAAAATCCGCAATAAAACGCGGCGATAAAATTTTCAATATGAGCGGTGGTGAACAACTTCGTGATTATTTACCGGTGGAAACTGTTGCGGAAAATATTGTTAAAATTTCGTTGCAAAATAATGTGCAAGGTATTATCAATAATTGCAGTGGTAAACCAATTTCAATTCGGCGGTTGGTTGAAGAATATTTGAAAAACACCGAAACAAAAATCGAATTTAATTTTGGATTTTATCCTTACACAAATTACGAGCCGTTCGCATTTTGGGGAAGCACAAAAAAAATGGACAGTGCTTGTAGCAACAATGTTTGCATCAAAAAATTATTGTAACCGTTCACGGTAATAGGTTTAAATCGTAAAGGCGCAATGTATTGGGTCTCTAGTACAGTTGATGATTTTTCAATCTTAACCCCGCAGGGGTGTGATGTGCATAACCGTAGGTGTAGCGCAG
>JAISNF010000337.1 GCA_031276415.1 Planctomycetaceae bacterium | reverse complement strand
CACAGAGGACACCGAGAACACAGAAAATTTTTAATTGGAATCAAAACGTTATTTAATAGTTGACTTTTAATCTAAAATAAATTTTTTTAATTTTTCTTCTCTGTGAACTCTGTGTTCTCTGTGGTTAAATAAACTGTACTTCAACAAAAAGCCGGTTATTAAAAGTTATCTTATGTAATATTCATAATATCCGTAAATCCTGAAATCTGAAATACTTCCCAAACATCGGGTTTCGGATGTTCAATTCGGAAATTATTTTTGCCCGCTGACTTGAAATAACAAAGGCAAAGCCTAAGAAATGCGGAAGAAATGTAATCAACTTCGGAAAGATCAAAAACAAGACACGCCGTATCTTGTTTTTTCAGAAAACCGTTGATTTGTTTATTCAGAATATCTTCAAGATTGGAACAAGTCAAGGTATCGAGTTTGCCGGAAAAAACACAACGAAGTGTATTGTTACATTCGGTAAAGTTCATAATGGACGCTCTTTTAATTCTTTACAGTGTTTAAAATAACAGATTTAACACAACAACGTCAAAAAATATATCAGAAAAAAATAATTTTACCAGTCACTTGGGCAATTCCACAAATTTTTTGCAGGAATTTTTTTCCGAACAATGACGAAATTCTTTGGGTAACTTCTAATAACCGATTTTTTATTTCACCACAGAGAAAAGAAAACAGTCCGCAGATTACGCAGATTTTCGCGGATAAACACAAATTATTTTCTGCGTTTATCTGTATAATCTGCGGACGAAAAAAACAATCTGCGTCTATCTGCGTAATCTGCGGACAAATTATTTAAGGAACTCAAAAAAGATAAAATTTCTTAAAATTACACAATTTCTATTGAAATTACAGAAAAATCGTGATAATATTAACAACCATGTTTGTATATTGATCGAATGAAATATTTTTTTTCGATCTTTTGTGTCCAAAACTCTAATTTTCGGAGGAATCAATGAAATCATCCCAACCAAAATCGAACCGAGATGATGTTCGCCGTTCACGGCGGAATTTTTTGGAAAAAGTCGGTCATGTAACTGCGGCGGTCGGTGTTTCGACTACCGGAGCGGTTGTAACGCCGGATATTGTTACGAGTGTAGTTTTTGCGGAAGAGGAAAATTCCGGTCCTATTGATTGTGGTCCTCCGCCGAAAGCCGTCAATGCCACACAAACCGGTGGTGAAGGTTTTGCTCCTTTGCCGCTTCCTGTCACTCCGCTTCGCCGAAGTGAAAAGAAACGTCCGCCGAGTCCGCCTTCGTTAATCGGAAAATTAGCGTTAGGTGCGCCGCGTTTTATTGTTAAAGACGGTAAACAAACGATGTACCGTGACTGGATGACGGATCCTGCCGATGTTAAAACTCTTCTTGATTGGACAAATTCTAAACTTGGTATTAATTATCGCGGTGTTGAATCTGATTTGTCCTCATTTTCTTATGATCCGCGAGAGTTACCGGCGTTGCTTGTTGCCGGTCACAATAAATTTGAACTAACCGATAAAGTGCGTGAAGACCTTGCTCGTTATGTTCTTGACGGCGGGACGATTATTGCTGATGCTTGTTGTGGTTGGAAAGATTTTACGGAATCGTTTCGGCGTGAAATGGGATTGATTTTTCCGCAACGTCCTTTGCGAAAGATGTTACCGGACAATCCGGTATTTGCTTCTTATTACAAATTGAATCAGCAGTTCAACTATAAAAAGGGTGATGGAACCGAATATTCGGCGGAACCGAGTCTTGAATCTATTGAAATTGGTTGTCGTGATGCGGTTATTTTTTCTACTGCTGATATGACTTGTGGTTGGGACGGTCACGAACATGATCGTGGAACACGGATGACGATTGATTTAGCCAGACAAGTTGGGGCGAACATTGTTACGTACATGCTTGGAACATTCCAATTGGGACGATTTTTGAGTACTTCAAAAGTTTATCATGAAGAGGGTGCGCCGAGTCGTGATGATTTTGTTTTTGCTCAGATTGTTCACGAGGGAGATTGGGATCCTGATCCTGATGCGGTGCACAATTTGATGAAATTTGTCAAGGAAAATTCAACGATGGAGGTCAAATTTAAGCGGCAGAATGTTCAAATGAAGGATCCGGCGGCGTTGACTTATCCGTTATGGTATATGACTGGGCATCGTGATTTTGTTTGGTCGGACGAGGAGGTTGCGAGGCTTCGGCAGTTTGTGAAGGCGGGGGGTATCTTTTTGGCGGATGCGTGTTGTGGTCGGAGTTCGTTTGACACTTCATTCCGTCGGGAGATACGCAGGGTGTTTCCTGATCAGGTGTTGGAGCCGATTCCTTTTGATCATCCGCTTTACGGCAACCAGTTTACTATTACGAAGGTAGATTATACTCCGCGTACATACGAAGACTTTGGTCAATTGGAGCGACCGGAGTTGGAGGGGATCATGTTTGAGGGCAAACCGGGTGTGATTTACAGTCGTTTTGATCTTGGCAACGGCTGGGAACAGTTCCCGCATGCTTATGCTTATGGTCTTAAAGATCGTTCCGCTCTTGAAGTTGGAACCAACATCTTAGTCTATGCGGTAACTCATTAATCATAAAAACATTAATCTTACCAAAAAGAAATATATTACATAATTTTAATTCTCGTACATGAAAATTAAAAATTATGTAATATATTTTAATCTTCCAAAAAAATAAACAACATTTCAGACAAAACGTCGCCCTGCAAAGTCACAAAAAAATCAAAAAATGAGGAATCTAACACTAGCAAATTCAGTACATACACCTATGCTTGCTGTTATTGTAAAATTGAATATTATGATCCTGCAACTGGCAGATTCAATCGTCTTGATCCGTTTTTTGGAAATCTGAACGGTCCGCAGAGTTTTCATAAATATTTGTACACTCATGCAGATCCGGTTAATATGATTGATCCTAATGGATTATTTGGAGGGTTAATTGGGATTGGTATAAGTATGGCAATTGGGATGGGTAATCAATCAAGAGGCACTGCCGCAAATCTTGGCGTGTATTACCGTATTTATAATCAGTTTGTAACCACTCATAGATTTAAAAGATGCTGTTATTGGAACGTATAACTCCGTATATGCAGGATATCAATTTCTTACACAAGAAGCAGGAGAATATATTTATTCAGCGATTATGCAGTCTGGATTGTCATTAGGAAGTGGGGGACAAAAGAGATTTGTGTATAGTATTCCTAAAAAAGAAAAATCTTGGTCACAATCCGAAATTGTTATTACTGTAGGCGGAACTGTAGATGGAAATTTAACAACAGGAACAGCTTCTGCGGCGTTTGCCATAAGTGTGGAATTTAGAATGAAATTAGAAAAGATTAAACGATTGCATGCGAGTCCAATTTTAACCATAGCTGGCACAGGAAAATATGTACTTAGTAATGGATCAAAAAATGGTTGGCAAGACTTAAGAATTAATGCTTCTGGGGCATTGCGATGGGAGTATCGTCTATTTGAAGCCATGAATTTGTTCGCAGAAATTGGTGTTCGCGGTGGAGCTGATTATTCTTTTGAAAGAGGACTTACCAATCATACCGCAAGTATATTTGGACAAATATGTAAGGATATTGATTTTATGAAAAAAGACGATGTTCTTACTCAGCCTTCAGAGCACAGTGAATCATTTCACGATAATTTTAAAGTCGCACAACGATTTACATATTTTCAATTTCGATATGGAACAGGCGAGTATGTTGATGATATATTTTAACAATAGGAGGATGTGTTATGCCATTTTTTTATAAAACTCACAATGTTTTGAATAATCTGTTTTATCGAAGAAAGTCTCAAAAGCTACGAGAACGGTTGCAATATATTCAAGATAATAGACATTGTGTTGGTCTTTTTATCATAAAGGATATTAAAAAAAATTGTTTTCATATTCGAGCAAAAAATGTCATTCACAAAGAAACGGGATATCTTTTATTTAGAAAGTCATTAGTTAAGAATGATTGGATTTATCGATGTAAAAATTATTCTTTTCGATGTAAAAAAAAACAGGGACTTCAATGGGTAATCGCTTCACTTAAACCTGACGTAGTTTCATTTGTGGATGTTTATACTGGTAAAATATTGTTAGATACTTGTGAAATTCCATATAATATGATATTTAAAAATAACCAAAAAGAAGAACCTTTACTGAAGGTTCAAGTTGGTTCCACTTGGTACACGTTGTTATTAGTAACAAAAATAAAATGGCGTATTATAGATGGTACAAAGAGATTGTCATTAATTGATTCAGACTCAAATGAAATAATAAGTCAAGAAGAATTAGGATATCATCATAATTTATCACTGACAATTCACCAATTTGTACCTAATTGCGATATTCTTGCCGCTTTGGTCTATAGAGTTTATTCACCTCATCTATTTAACCTTTTTTAAAATCCTATCACGATAGTTGAATTTGGAACAATATTCAGCAGGCATTACGAAAAAAAAAAATTATTCAGAATTATGCTTTGCACATACTATGACCACAGATCGATCTCGACAAAAATACTTATTGATTGACCTTGTGTCAATTTGTGGTAAAATGAATATTGATCTTTGAAAATTAGGTAGTTAAAAACAAAATTGATTGGACGTATGATGCTGCTGGTCGTTTGATTCAGGAAGTGTTTGATCATTACGATGATACACTTGACCAAACTCAAGAATGGGAATACGATCTTGTTGGTAATAGAACGTTGCAAAAATTAGACAAAAGTAATGATGGTATTTGGGAAGCCTTCACGACATACTCATACGATATTAATGACCGGCTTCTTGAAGAAATCTTTGACGATTTGACAGCGGCAAATAAAGACCGTATTACAGAATATCGTTACGACCATACACA
>JAISNF010000237.1 GCA_031276415.1 Planctomycetaceae bacterium | reverse complement strand
AATCAACAGTTTACATCAATTCGTATCCCCCGGTGAACAACGCCGTTTTGAGGAGTGAACCCGGCAGTGAACAGTAACTTATATGTTGTCGCAAGTCTTTGAAATATAAAGACTAAAGTCAACACTTCAAAATGTAGCCAATGTTTCGCCGAAGGGCTTTCACCCACCATTGGTCGGCGTACTCGCCGACAGTGAACCTGTTTTCGGACGGAAACGGAAAACAACATCAACCGGCGCAACCGTTCAGGCGAAACATTGACTACCTGGTTTAGTAGAATAATATTGTAATAAGTACAGATCCGACTACCGCAACCACGAAACCTCCAAGAACAATTAAAAGGAAATCAGTGGTGCTAAGTGGTTGTTGATCTTTGTTTGTTCTTCGCACTAGTATGTAATGAATTACGTAAAGAATTGCATCAATAAACCATTCTATTGTGGTGTCTCCTTTCTTGGTTAGTAGAACAGGTATGTAACAATGACTACCCCTACTAAGGCTATGGCTGTCAAGGTTACTCCTCCCAGTAATGGGTCAAATGGTAATGGCTGCTGCCCTTTTTTTGCTTCTCTTTCCATCATGTAAATGACGGGGAAAGCGACCGCATAAAAAACTAATTCAAGCATCGTTCACCTCCTTTTTTAGAGCGGTGTTGCTCATCAATATATGCCCTATTGTAGCATTTAATTTATCGACTAGCCAGAGCAAATGAATTCAGAACACTAATGATTTTCTATTCTGTGATCTGAACTGTTTTATCTTTTAGATTCAGGTCGTTTTGTTTCATGTGAAACATTTTGAGATTTTTACCGAGAACATCTTCAGACCATGAGTTGCTCTCAATCAAAACTTCACGGCAACCATCAAACCAAAATGTCGCCCGATTAACAGCAAACGGTTGATAAGTTGCGGTTCGCAACAATTGATTGTTCGCAAACGTCAAATTCCGAACAGAACGCGCAAAAAGAATCGGATAATCAAATGATTTAAACGTATTGTTTTCGATTCGGATATTTTGGTGATAGGCTTGGGTGTTTTCGGTTTGTGGTTTGAAAGACGGATGAATCGTTATTACAGCATGTCCCCAATCTCCCGCATAACCGGAACTAAAACAATCCTCAAAAATATTGTTGCGAATTGTCAAATCGTTCACCGCTCCCGATTCGTACCAAAAATCCACATCGCCCTCAATCAAAATCGCCGTACCCGCCGAACGAAAATAATTGTTTTCCACCACCGCCCGTTTCGGCGTTGTGATCAGCAAACCACGCGCACGGTGTTTCTTCAAAATATGACAGCCGCGAACCTCCAACTCCGCCGTCCATGTTTTATTTTCAAGAGCATCTTTTTCTTTGAGATCAACCGGAATTTTCCGCTCAAAAACAATATGTTTCGCAATAACTTTGGAACCGTCCCGAATTTCTTTAATCTCTTTGATGATTCCGGTTTCACCGCGTTGAACAGTTTTGCCGTTGATAAACCAAACCTCGTCACCAACATCAAGAACATACGACGCACCGGTTTTGCCCGTAATTCCGACTTCAACCGTGTAATCATCAACACGTTTTCGAACCATCACATTCATTCCGTGCAAATTCAGAAAATCATCACCCATACCAACTTGTGTACAGTTTTCGATTTTGACCAAACCTTTACAAGTATTCAAATGATAACCGTCCGCAACAAGACTAAAAACACGATTTTTCTTTTCGTTTGTTTTGTAATCAACTTTACGAAGCGTAATATTTTCCGTTTTGAACGCGACAACGCCATGACTGAGCGAATGATAAACATCAATATTTTCCAAAACAATATCTTTACTTCGTCCCAAATTGAACGCAACCTGAATATATCGCCCCAGCCAAAGTGCAATAAATGTTCCTGATTCCGGTTTCATTTTTGGTTTCCCGTGAAACCTTACGGTGTTCTTGTCGAGTTGTTCGGCTCTTTTGTTGAACAAATCGTTACTGCCAACAGCGTTATCGCGTGTTTGGTAAACGAGTTCTTTGGTTGTTTTGTCGAAAAGGAGCGTGTAACCTTCAACCTGACGACGCCAACCTTCACCTAAAAAGAACAACTTCCCATCAATAATTTCAAACGGATATTCCGATGTGTCAAATTTAATATCAATCCAATCGTCTTTCGTATCAACAATTGTTCCTTGTGCGATGAACGGTTTCTCCCAATCGACACTGAAATTCCGAACCGTGATATTTTCCGAATGATTCATCTGGCAAACGCCCATAATTCCATGAAAAATAAACTCGCTGCCTTGTCCGTCAATGACCAGATTTTTTTGATTTTCAACCGAAATACCAAAAATCCGTGAACCATTCGACGGAGCGTAAAAATCGTATCGACCTTTCGGAAAAACAAGAATCGGTAACTCTTTACTCTTGCAAACTTCAAGAGCCTTTTGAACGGCAACGACACAATCGGTTTTACTATCCGGTACGGCACCGAAATCGGTTACTGAAATTCGTTCCGGTTCCGCCGAAGTAAGAACTCCGACAACAACAAAAACAGAAAGAAAAACAACAAAGAAAAATAATCGGTTTAACATCTTTAACAAAATTGGTTAGGGTTTAAGGTTAATTGTTTAGAATTAGTTGTATTTGTGTAATATTGTAATTACATTAATTTCTCACGATTTCGTATTTATCTTTTCCAATAAAGATAATCAATACGGATTTCAAGTTTGAGCGATTTTTGAGGCGTGCGGAATGGAGATATTGATTCAATTGCTCCAAACCTTCCTTGCGTTTTAAGGCGATCTCGGATTTTTTGGCGTTTGCCTTACAATATTTTAATTCCAAAACCCATTCGTATTGAACTTGCGGAAAATTCGGGTTGCGTTGCAAAAAAATGTCCGCACGTCCGGGAACCGTTTCGTATTCGCTCATCGGAATATAAATATTGTTCAAAAGAAGATAAGCCAACAGCAAAACCTTAATATATTTTTCGTCAAAACGCTGCAAATCAAAATCCGATAACTTGCTAAACGCATTTTGCGAAACATAATCAATAAAACCTTCAATCGTGCCTTCCATTGCCATCGCATAAATTGACTCTTTCAGTTCTTTTTCGTTCAATGTTATATTGGGCGAACGATCCTTAACAAGATTACGAAGATATTCCCAATAAGTTGTTTGGATGGAGTAGTTCGGAATTATCAAACGCAACTCGCCTAAATAAGGTTCCTTAATCGTCAGCAATCCCATGTAAAACAATAACGATATAAAATAACTGTCATCATTCAACTGATCAATCGAAAATTTTTCCAATAAATTCGATACAACACTGCCGTCTTTAATAATTTTGATTAAGATTTCGCGATTGTGCTCATTTTGAGTAAGACGTTTGAGACGGCTCGGATCCATAGATAAATTCGGATCAATAAGATTTTTGGGCTGTTTATCGCCCTCTAATATCCGCTCAAAAAAATAAAGTATCATTGAAGAATTATAGACTTTCTTTTCACATTCTTCGTTGAATAGATAACCGTTATAATAATATTCCATATCGACTTCAATCTGTTTCGGATCAATATTAGTTGCTCTCATGATTTCTAGCACTTCTTCACGGGTAAAACCCAAGACTTCATTATATTGTCGTTGCAATGTGATATTGGTCACGATATTGTAACCGCTGGTCAAATCGTCAAGCATGACCGGCGAAATTCCCGTGATAAATGTCCGATCAACAATTGAAAAAGTTGTTGCCGCTTTAATCGTCTCATAAAAATCACGCACTAATCCGTTGGCTTTAACCATACTGTTATAAAATTTGCCGCATTTGGATGTTCCCATCGCAATAAGATCATTCGCAAAATGATCATACTCGTCAATAATTACAAAAACCTGCATCTTCGACGATTTGGCAACATTAAACGCCCGATCAAGAACGCCAAGATTCGGACGTTCTTCATTCATCTGACGAATAATCTCTTTCGTATCCGAAAAAATATTTTTGTGATCGTCCAGAAAACGGCAAACAGAATTGCGGACTTTGTTGCAAAAAGAAAATGTAAATTCATCATCGCCATTGCCCGTGTTTAAGCCGGAAAAATCAAAATTCATCACGGCGTAACTATTTTTCCGAAGCGTGGGATGTTGACCAATGTAGAGTTCGCCGAATAATTGCTCAAACTCGTCCGAATAATTCACGTCGTAATAATAAGTAAGCGTCGAAAGAAATAAACTCTTACCAAACCGGCGAGGACGAATAAATATCTGCGATGAATTACTTTCGTTTTCAAGCGTTTCGATAAACCGCGTTTTGTCAATATAAACAAAATTATTGGTTCGGATTTTTTTGAAGTCGGCATTGCCGTAAGGTAATCGTTTAGGAATTTTTGTATTCATTTTGTATTCATTGTGTATTCATATAAAAATCGTTGTCATTTGAACGTTAATGTTTATACTTCATTCCACATTAAAATTCGGTTTTGTTAGAAAATATCACTAACGGTAACTTCTAATAACTGTTTTTTTTTATTTAACCACAGAGGACACAGAGAACACGGAGAAGAATTTTTTTTTAATTGGAATCAAAACGTTATTTAATATTTGACTTTTGATCTAAAATATTTTGATCTAAAATAATTTTATAAAATTAACCTTTTCTTCTCTGTGTTCTCTGTGGTTAATAAAAATAAATTTGTGGTTTTAGAAATTTCCTAATTCTATTTAAAATCCTGTAAAATTCTGTTAATCCCGTCAAAATCTGTTGATCTCGTAAATTCTGTTAATCCCGTCGAAATTTGTTGATTTTGTTCAAAAACGCAAACCGAATTGTCAAATGTGAGAAGTATAAGCAAACCGCAAACTCCAAATCACAATATCTTGAAAACTTCTTTTGCGGCATTGATTGTTTGTTGGATTTCGGATTCGGTGATAGCGGTTGACATGAAAAACGTTTCAAATTGGCTGCATGGAAAATAGAAACCGCGTTCCAACATATTCCAGAAAAAAGTTGCGTAACGTTGTGTGTTGCAGAGGGAGGCGGTTTCCCAGTCGATAACTTTGTTCGCAAAACAACCGCCGGTCGAACTGGTCGCCGTAGAACGATCTACTGTACTGCCGTTGGAAGTTGTGCTGCTAACGTGATATTTTTCGGAGTTGTCTTTGTGTCCGGCAAGAAAAAACAAGGTCATCATGGAACCAATCTGTTCAACCGCCACCGGAATTTCGGCTGATCGGGCTTCGTCTTCAAGTCCTTCGGCAAGCAATGCCATTTTACGTTCCAAAACCGGAAAGGCGTTGAGTTCTTGCAATGTTTGAATTGTTGCGATTCCGGCAGCCATTGCCAAAGGATTACCGCTGAGTGTGCCAGCCTGAAAGACTTTGCCTACGGGCAAAATGTTGTCCATGATTTCCGTTTTACCGCCATACGCACCAACCGGCAAACCGCCGCCAATAACTTTGCCAAGAGTTGTAATATCAGGCGTGATACTAAAACGTTGACCGGCACCGCCTTTTCCGGCACGAAAACCGCTCAATACTTCGTCAAAAATCAAAACCGCTCCATGAGTTTGAGTTAAATGCCGTAACTCATACAAAAAATTGGAACTGCCGATAATGCAACCCATATTTCCGGCAACCGGTTCCACAATAACGGCGGCGATTTCTTTGCCGATTTCCTGAAATGTTTTTTTAACGGCATCGACATTGTTATACGGCAACAAAATTGTATCGGCAACAGTTCCGGGCGTTACTCCGGGCGAGTTGGGAACTCCGAGAGTTGCCGCCGAACTTCCCGCCGCAACCAGCAAAGCGTCAACATGTCCGTGATAATTTCCGATAAATTTCACAATTTTTGTCCGTCCCGTAAAACCGCGTGCCAGACGAATTGCGCTCATTGTGGCTTCGGTTCCAGAGTTGACGAATCTGATTTTCTCAATTGAAGGAACCAAATCGATAATGAGTTTAGCGAGTTTATTTTCTGCTTCGGTTGGTGCGCCGAAACTGGTTCCTTTGAGTAATGCCGTCTGAACCGCCTCAACAACAACCGGATGTGCATGACCTAAAATCATAGGTCCCCAAGACTGAACGTAATCCAGATAACGATTTCCATCAACATCAACCAGATAGGCACCTTCGCCGCGTTCAATAACAATCGGTTCACCGCCAACCGCCCCAAACGCCCGCGCCGGACTGTTCACTCCACCCGGAATCAAATTTTGTGCTTCAAAAAAAATAGTATGACTTTTGTCGTGATTCAACATTGTTTACAAATTTTAAAAATAATGATATTTAATGGTAATATTTAAGCGTCATTAAATTGTTTAAAGTAACTTCTAATAACCGCAAATTTATTTTTATTAACCACAGATTATTTAACCACAGAGAACACAGAAAGGAAAATTTTAATTTTATAAAGTTCTTTTAGATTAAAAGTCAACTATTAAATAATTGTTTTGATTCCAATTAAAAATTTCCTCTATGTTCTCTGTGTCCTCTGTGGTTAATAAAAAATATATTTGTTGTTTTTAGAAGTTTCCATGATTTAAAAGCATAATTTAATTATTCAGGTTTTACAACGATGTTAGGTGGTAATATTTGAATTTTTGGTAATTTGTGTCAACCGATAATAATGATTTTGCCGGTTTCCTCTTGTCGGGTGTGCGGAGTTATGGTATTTTATGTTGTCTGGTTTATGGTGTCGAAACACAACACGCCTTCCAGCATCAGACCAACACCAGAGGAAGGCAAAAAATTACGAATCACAAATACAATATTTTGCAAACGTTATGTCTCATGTTTTAATTCTTCGTGCTCCCGGAACCAATTGTGATCAGGAAACGGCTTATGCTTTTCAGTTAGCCGGGGCAAAATCGGTTGAGATTCTCCACATCAACAGTATTTTGGAAACGCACTCAATTTTAGATCGTGCCAAAATTCTTTGTATTCCGGGCGGATTTAGTTTTGGCGATGATATTGCGGCGGGGAAAATTTTTGCTTTGAAAATTAAAAATCATTTAGCGGAGACATTTAGGCGGTTTTGTGATGCCGGCAATTTGATTCTTGGAATTTGCAATGGTTTCCAGGTTCTTTTGAAATCGGGGCTTCTGTTTGAGGAAGATTCGGGAGGTTCTATTGCGACGTTGACGTGGAATTTTTCTGCTCGTTATATTGACTGTTGGGTTCATCTCCGAACAGAAAAAAACAATTCTGTTTTTTTGCGTGATATTGAATCGTTGTATTTACCGATTGCGCATGCGGAGGGGCGATTTGTATTTCGTGAAAACGCAACTCAGCCGTTGCAACAACTTGTGCTTCGTTATAATTCGGAGGAAAACCCCAATGGTTCGATGTTGGATGTTGCCGGAGTTTGTGATAATTCGGGGCGGATATTAGGTTTGATGCCGCATCCTGAACGCCACATTGATTTCACGCAACACCCCAATTGGACACGAAAAAAGAATTCCAACACTCCTAAATATCACGGCGATGGTCTGGCAATATTCCAAAACGCCATCTCGTATTTTCAATAAGGGGAACTTCTAAAAACCACAAATTTATTTTTATTAACCGCAGAGAACACAGAGAACGCAGAGAAGAAAAAATTAAAAAAATGGATGTAATATTTCAGCGGAATTTTTGCTTCTCAATCTTAACCCCGCTAGGGGTGTGATGTGCATAACCGTAGGTGTAGCGAAGCGCAACCTACGGATCGGCAACACCCACCCCAATTTTTCTAAGCCCTGCAAGGGCGAGATTATGGTTGTTCGGCTGATAATCTCGCCCCATGCGGGGCTTTGTTTGGTATTATCAGGTTTCCGTAGGTTCCGCTTCGCTACACCTACGGTTATGCATAATCCCGTCCCTGTGGGACTTAGGAAATATTACGGAATTTCAACTAAACCGAGACACTACTGAATAAATACAAATTTTTCTTCTCTGCGTTCTCTGTGGTTAATAAAAATAAATTGTGGTTTTTAGAAATTCTCTCATATTTTATGGCGAAAACTATTTTACATTTGTACATTATCCAAACTAAAAGTTGATTTTGGATTTTTTCCAAGTTGTTAGCAGGTTTGATTTTAAATATAAATCCAAAATAATCAATAGGTTAAATACTCGCCAAACTACAAATATTGGGACGTTAATAATCCAAAAATAATTCAAACCGCAAAATGATAAATTTTCCTCTTGCCGGAAAAACGCCTATTTTGTATGATTCGATAATTATTGGGCAATTTGATTCGTTATCGTGAACATTCGTATTGTGAACGATAAGAGCGGGCAAAAAATGTAATGATTAGTTTAGCGGCGATTAGTTCTCCGTTTTTGCTGATTTATTTTCCAAACACATAAAATAAAAAGAAAGGGACATTTATGTCTAGTGTTGACAGTACCAATTCCTATTTGGACAAATTAAATTCCAACTATTCAAATACGACAAATTCGGATCGGATGAATGATTTAACGATGTCGGATTTTATCAAGATGATGACTGCCGAATTACAAAATCAAGACCCGACCAATCCGATGAGCAATACGGATATGCTTTCCCAAATTGGGCAAATCCGGTCGATTACTTCCAATGATAAACTTTCGTCCAGTATTGAGGCGTTGACACTTGGTCAATCACTTTCTACGGCGTCAAGTCTGATTGGAAAAACGGTAACCGGTTCTGATAAAAATGACAAGGAGATCACCGGCAAAGTGGACAAAATTACTATTGAGGATGGCGCAACGACATTGCATATTGGTTCTTCGGAGGTTACTATTGGCAGTATTAAATCAATTGACAGTTAATATCGTCTGAACTGTTTTCAATGATTCAAGAATTGTTGAAACAGTTGGACATATTTTGAAACATGTTGCCCATCGACTAGGGCGTGGTTTACGTGAATACTGTGTGGGATTTTTCGGATATTGTGTTCGATGAATGTTTCGCCGAACACCATGATTGGGATACTGCTTCCGTTGCGATAAGGTTGTTTATCGGACGTAAAAGTTATACCGCGTAAAACCGTGTAGTAAATAACATTATTTTCGGAATGACCGTAAAACAACTCGGTCGAATGACGAACACGTTCTGATTCCGCGATTCCATCTGTAACGAATTTTTCAAAATCGTCCGAAAATTGTGTAAAACTGAAACCAAAAGTTCCGTCCGGTTTTGCGATTGTTGTTGACATGTGAACGGTATCGTATTCAACCGGTTTGCCGTTTTCGATACGTTGCCGGAAAGCGTTAATTGTGTTGGCGGCTTGTAGCGAGGCGTAATGATAGCCCAAGTAAAACGGAAATTTTTCACGTTTTGCCCGTTCATACATTTTTGTACAGTCAACATTAACTGTTACGCTCCAGTACGGATTTTCGTAAACGGAAAACAATTCAAACTGTTGGCGGCGGTTCCAAGTTGTTAAATCAATATTCTTGGCAATTGGTTTCATAGCGAGGTCTCCTGAATAACGTGATTTTGTAACATCCTTTGTTTGAAACGGTCATACAATCCATAACATTAATTTTACAGTAATTTTTCTGTTTCCGATTGTAATAATTTGTGTTTGGTGATGGACGAAGGTTAAGAAAGCGTGAATAATGATAAAAATGGTAAAAATAATTTTTATTTAAATTTTCTTCTCTGTGAACTCTGTGTCCTCTGTGGTTACATAAAAAACCGGTTATTAGAGGTTACATTTATTGATTATGGTTTTTTGGCGGTTACGATTGCGGACATTGTTTCGGCGGGGACGGCAAGTTGCACTTCCGTAAAACCGGCAATTTCCAGATCGGTTTTGACTTCGTCAAAAGTGTACACCATACCGGTTTTCGTTTCCACAAGCATCGATATGCCAAAAAACGCCCCATCCTTTGGAACAGTACGCTCCGCATTCATTATAAAATCCCGTATCGCAACTTTGCCGCCGGAATAAAGTGAACGGAATACCTTTTCGTACAAATTCCTGCTTTCACTCCGCCCAAATTGATGAATAATCGCACTAACCCACGCAAAATCAAAACCATACGGCAATTCGTCCTGAAGGAAATCGCCCTCAACTAATTGAATCCGGTTTTCATACTCTGTTCCGGTAAACCGTTGCCGAGCCGCCGCAATACCAACCGGAAGATCAAAAATCGTTCCCCGCGATTCCGGTAACGCCTCCAAAAAAGCCAACGCATACGTTCCAGAAGCACCGCCAATATCAATAAATTGATCAAATCGCAACAAACCAACTTGTCGAAGCGATTCAACCGTCGGCGCGACAAGTTTTTGAGCAATAGAATTCATTGCCCAAATAAACGAAACACGGTCTTCGTCAGCACCAAGAATACTGGGAAGAGTTTCAAACGGCATTCCGTTTTTGATTGTTCGGGCAAGTTCCGCCCATGACCGTTGAACACAAGACATGTGCCGAATCATTGGTATAAAAGTTTCTTGATTTCGACGATCAAGCAATGTTAAGAACTCTTCGGCAACAGAATAAACCACTGTAGAATCAGAATCTGAATTTGAATTTGAATTTGAATTAGATGGAATATTTTTTTTGCAAAGATATTCGGTTGCCGCTAGCGCATCAAGTAAAACAGTTGTACCGCGAAGGTCTGTTTTACAAATTGTGGAAAGTTCTTGAGCGGAAAGGCGGTTGTTGTGTTCAATAATTATTGTGAACAAGTCAAAATCCGCCGCAGCGGCAAGAATACATGATTCTTGAAATGCCGCCGACGCCCGACGAAGACGATTAAATGGATGTTCAATATTCATAGAAATAATAAAATTAAAGGTTTATCGAAATAACTGTTTACTTTCACATTTTTCAGATTCTTTCAAGGTAACACTCTAATAACCGCCCTTTTATTTAAGCACCGTTTATTTAACCACAGAAAACACAAAAAGGAAAAGTGTCCGCAGATTTCGCTGATGAGCACAGATAATTTTTAAATATAAAACAAACAATAATCTGCGATCATCTGCGTAATCTGCGGACAGTTTTTTTTGTGTTTTCTGTGGTTAATGATGTGGTTAATGATGTGGTTAATAAAAATAAAGTTGCGGTTTTTAGAAGTTCCCATGACGGTAATCTATAATATTCTACGAAATAATTATGTTGGCGTAGAGAATATTGCCGGAAGATTGTACAGGTTTGTGTTGTTGCCATTGCGAATAATAAACAACGGCATCCCTGTAAAAAAAGGCGCCGCCCGGATTCGAACCGGGACATGGCGGTTTTGCAAACCGCTGCCTTAGCCTTTTGGCTACAGCGCCATTCAGAATGTCTGGAAACATCCTACAATGTGTATAATCGGCAAATTCGTTTCGTTTGTCCAAAATTAATATGATATTTCAATATTTTCTTTGTATTCATATCAGTTGCCAAATTTTGGTCTAATTTTAGGAAGTTTAGATAAATTTGCAAGAGCACCAAACATTTTATCGCCGTTTTCTATTAAAAGGAACTTCTAAAAACCACAAATTTATTTTTATTAACCACAGAGGACACAGAGAACACAGAGGAAATTTTTAATTGGAATCAAAACATTATCTAATATTTGACTTTTGATCTAAAATAATTTTTTTAAAACTTTTCCTCTCTGTGAACTCTGTGTTCTCTGTGGTTAAATAAAAAAGCGGTTATTAGAAGTTACC
>JAISNF010000096.1 GCA_031276415.1 Planctomycetaceae bacterium | reverse complement strand
TAATGCTGATTATACCCATAATATCACACGCGACGCTCCCTCAACGGGAGACACGCAACTTTGTGATATTACGGTAATCTTCTACACGGAAAAACCGTTGATCTTGTAGAAAATTACAGTTCGCCTAAGCGATTTTAACAATAGTTGACGTACTCGATTTTTTTAATACCCGAACAAAAATTCGGGCAACTTATTTTTCAAAACGTAATTTGGTCTCCAAAATTTAAAATAAAAATTCAGAAATTAATTTGTTCAAAATTTTACACAATGCCTGAAATATGTCAAGCCCAATAACAAAAACTTTTTTCTGTTTACGGACGGAAATCAAAACAACGTCAACCGGCGCAACCGTTCAGGCGAACGGTTGCCTACATCTCTTTTAAAACCTCATTTGAATTTCAGCGAAATATTGATCGCCGGATCATTTTTATAAAAAATGAATTTTTAGAGAGCTCTAAGTGTTTGTGTGTAAATTAAATGTTGGTTTGAATCCTCTGTCTTGAATTGTTCAATTGCGACGGTACAATATAACGATTACGCAATTTAGTAATTTTAGTTCAAATGTTTGAATTAGATATTTTGCATAGTGATATTTTTATTGTACGCTCTATTTTATATTCAAATTTATATTCAAATTATTTTTGGAAATTCAATATATTTATAGAGTTATGTTCTTTTACGATAATACGTTTTTCCTATGAAAATTACATCTTTTGAAATTGAGCGGTTTGGTCTTTGGTCGGGTTTGACAGTTCCCAAGTTGTCGGGAGGAATCAATGTTTTTTACGGAGCCAACGAAGCAGGAAAATCAACATTGATGGAATTTGTTCGGGCAGAACTTTACGGATTCGGCGGTGAACGGCGTCGCTATGCCCGAAAACCCGGCAATGTCAATACCACATGGAACGCCGAAACCGATCATGAAGGTAAATCACTGTACGTTATTTCCGGCGGTGTTCTTCAAATCGAATCGCCAAGCGGGCATTTTCAGTTACGAAGAACCTTTCATCCCAACCAAACAGCAGGAAATGAAGAAAAAATCGATATTCAAACACCAGACGGTAACAAACAAGGAACACAATTGTTGCGTGTTTTGGTCTCCGGTGTTGATGAACCGACGTTCAATAATGTTTTCGCTATCGGTTTGGACGAGTTACAAAAATTAGGTTCGCTCAACGACACAGAGGCTGCTGAAATGCTTTTCCGGCTAAGTGTCGGAATGGATCGCGTGTCGATTGTTGATGCAATTAAGGAATTAACCGCACGGCGAAACCGTATTCTGAACAATAATATTCAAAACCGTAACAACAAAACAGGCGATTTATTAACACAACTATTTCGGCAACGGGAAAAAGTTGTTTCGGAAATATCGGAGGTTGAACTTCTTGTCCGTGATTATGTACGAATACGGAATGAACAACGGACGGTTGACCGGACGATTGCCAATCTTGAAGAAGATCATCTTAAATTGCAACGGGAAAAGCGGTTGTACGAAATTGCGAAACAAGCCGAACCGGTTTGGATACGCCGCAGTAAAATCCGTGACGAAATTAACGCTATGGGAATGGTTGTGGTTGTTACCGATCAGGTAATAACGCAACTTGACGAAATCGGCAAACAAATTGATCAACATCGTTTGGCTTACAATAAATTGAAAGAAGAATTTCAGAAAGCACAAGACGCATTAAACGCCCAACCAATTAACGAAACACTGGAAAAACTTGCGCCAAGACTTGAAATTTTGCTTGAAGAAGAAAAAAGAATTGTTGAAATTGATACACAAATCACGAATCTGGAAAATGAAATTGCGGCTCTTGAATCGCGCATTCTTGATGAAGAAACGCAAATTAAACGCGGACGCCGTTCATTGCCGATTCCTTCGCAGCAAAACGCAACAAAATCAGAACATAACGCAGTTAACACGGCAGTTAATACCGCAGTTAATGCAACGGAAAACAAGATTGCTCCTGAACACGCTTCGTTTAATCCCGCCGGTGCGGTTATTTCAGTTCCGACCACATCGCCGTCTATTCCTGTTACGGCAAAAGGTTATCGTCCGAATACCGGAGATTCCATTGATGTGATGTTGCTTGACGGTTACAGAATTCCCGCCAAAGCGGTTAATCGTGCAAGGCGGCGTTTATTCCGTATCAAAGAACAGCACGCCGAATTTTTGGGACGTTCGAAAGTGCTTAACGAAAAAATCAAAACAGAATTGTTGCGTCGTGAGGTTAAGGAATTACCGGAAGCGGTTGAAAAGGCGAGCGAAATTCTTTCACATCTCAAACGCCGGCAGAGTATTGGTCAACGGCTTGCGGAAATGACCATGCATCATAAGGAGTTGCGGCGTATCAATGCTTTTTTGATACAACATCAGGCGTTGCCGACGTGGGCGGTTGTTTTGCTTGGAGCGGTTGGAGTTTTGGGAGCAGTTCCGGTTGGACTGGCTATTTTCGAAACAATCGGAACAAAAATATTTGAAACAAACATTCCGCCGTTTTTAACAATTTTAGGACTTTTTGCTGTCGGCGGTTCTTTTGCTTTTAAATTTGTTTCGGAAAAAAACAACGGTAAAAAACTGGAACAAAATCAACGTCAACTTGGAATGCTCATAACTCAAATTGAACACGCCAAACAGGAAGTTGCGGCGATTGAAGCGAAACTTCCGTCAAGTGTTTCGTCAATTGAAATCCGGTGTCAGGAAGCGCAACAAGAATTATCTCAACTTGAAAAATTGGTTCCGGTTGATACGCAACGCCGTGAAGTCAACCAACATCTTAAACAAATTGAAACACGTTTGGAACGTTGTAAGGAAGAATATGAAACGGCAATAAAACGTTGGAATGATTGGCTTCGTTTAACCGGTTTGCCGAGCGATTGGACACCGGCGCGAATCCGTGATTTGATAGAACATTGTGATGTCGTCGGCGATTTGAAAAAGGAACTCGATAATCGTTACGAAACAATGAATCAACGGATTCGGGATATGCGGTTTATTACGGATCGGATTGACCGGATGATTGTTGATGCGGGACTTTCGTTTGCTGACGGCGTGAGTTATGTCGATATTTTGAACGAAATTCAAAAAAAACTGGAAGCCAACGCCGCCGCCCAAAAAATTCGCCGGCAACTGAAAGAAACGCTCCGGCAATTCCGCAAGTTACGAAAAAAAGCGGTCGCCAATCTCCGTAAAGCAAAACAAACGGAAACAGAATTATTACGTCAATTCGGTGTTAAAACGCCGGAAGCGTTACGGGAATTACATCGCCGCCATCAAAAACACCGTCGATTATTGCAACAGGAACAAGGAATTCAGCGCGAACTTGATGCGGCAATCGGTAATTTTTGTTCCGAATCTGCAATCGGTAATCTTTTGGAACCGCGTGTTACACGAAAACTTCTTGAACAACAAGTTGCGGCGGAAGAAGAATTGATCTTGCAACAAAAATCCGGTGGCGAATCTTTTGACTATCAAAATGAAACAATTATCGAACAACTCGAACATCTTGAAAAATTGCCGGCTTTGGACGAATTGTTAAAAGATGTAACAAAGCGGATCGAAACAGCATCGGCGAAATTGCACGACGAATTGGAACAACGAGGACAACTTGGCGAACAACTTAAACGAATTGCCGACGATCAAACTGCTATCAAAAAGCAACGCGAGTTGGCGGTTCTTGATGAAAAAATTCGTTGCGCCGTTTTGGATTGGCAAACTTATGCGGTTTGTTTGCGAATGCTTGATGAGATTCGTGCGACGTATGAGCGTGAACGCCAGCCGCGAACTTTAGCCGAAGCGTCCGAAATTTTGAAACGATTAACGGACGGAAAATATCAGCGGATATGGACTCCGCTCGGCGAGGAAACGCTCATGGTGGACGACGCCGAAGGTAATACGTTTGATGTTGTGTGGCTTTCGCGCGGAACACGGGAACAATTATTTATTGCGCTTCGTCTTGCGCTTGCTTCGGCTTTTGCGCAACACGGTTCGATTTTGCCCTTGATTCTGGATGATGTGTTGGTTAATTTCGATTCACGCCGTGCGTTTGCGGCTGCGAAAATGTTACTGGAATTTGCAAAATCGGATCGGCAAATTTTTCTCTTTACATGTCATGAACACATTTGCCGGATATTTCAAAAACTCGATGTTCCTGTACGAATTCTTCCGGCGGTTGATGATCCGGGCAAACCGTCAAAAGTGTTGTTGCCGCGTTCAATATTGAAACGGCGTGAAGAAAAACGCCGCCGCGAAATTGAACGTCTTGCCGCCGAAAAAGCAAGACAAAAGATTGAACAGGAAATCGCTGATCGTGAAGAATTTATCCGGCTGGATGCGTTACGAAAAGCCGAAGTTCAACGCCTGATTCTCCAAATGCAACAGCAGGCAACCGCCGAAAAAATCCTCGAAGCGCAACAAAAACAAAACGTTTCAGAAACATAATGTCTCAGGAATATAATGTTTCAGAAATATAACAATTACAATTTATTTTACGATTTGTCCATAAATTATGTACGTCAATGAGGCGGCGAACAATTCGTTATTGTTTCTGTAAGTCCTCATAATATAAAAAAATTACTAAAAAATTACTAAAAACTTACTAAAAACTTACCTCAACCTTGTATTTGATAATCGTTATGAAAATACTTATTTCTGAACTTATTTCTGAAACAAAATCGGTTTTTTTCAAAAAATACGGAACGGAACCTCTTTGGCTTGTTGCCGCACCTGGTCGCGTCAATCTGATTGGCGAACATACCGATTACAATGACGGTTTTGTTTTTCCAATCGCAATTGAACGTTATACGGTTATTGCGGCAGGACACGCTGAACATGACAAACATGACGATCATGATGCAGCCGCAATCGCCGATATTTACAGTATCAATAAAGAGGAATCGGCAACAATTCAATTGGACGGTCTCGCAACACCGCCGCAAACAGTTGTTTGGTCGAGTTATGTTCAAGGAACAGTTCAAAATGTTATTGAAGCGGGTTTACGTCCAAAGAATTTTCGTGCCGTTATTAACTCGAATGTTCCGTTAGGCGCAGGATTGTCAAGCAGCGCATCGCTGGAAATTGCAACTGCAACATTGCTTGAAGCCATTACCGGACAAAAACTTGATTCCGTACAAAAAGCGTTGCTTTGTCAAAAAGCGGAACATTTTTTCATCAGAATGCCGTGCGGAATTATGGATCAATTTATTTCCGCAATGGGACGTGAAGGTTACGCAATGCTGCTTGATTGCCGAAGTTGTGTTCCTAAAATGATTCCGCTTGATGATTCGGATATTACCGTTCTGATTATCAACAGTAACGTAAAACACGAATTAACCGGCAGCGAATATCCTGATCGCCGCCGACAATGCGAGAAAGCCGCTCAATTGTTAAATGTTCCCAAACTCCGCGACGCAACGTTACAACAACTCAAAACCGCTCAATCTGTTTTCGATAAAGAACCGGACGGCACGATTTGTTTCCGCCGTGCCTATCATATCATTACAGAAAATGACCGGACTGTTACAATGGCGGATGCAATAGTTCGTAAAGACTGGAAAACATGCGGAAAATTAATGTACGAAAGTCATGCGTCCATGCGCGATGATTTTGAAATTACTTGTGCGGAAATTGATTTATTGGTCGAAATTGCACAATCAACAGACGGCGTGATTGGTTCGCGAATGACCGGCGGAGGTTTTGGCGGTTGTACGGTTTCGCTTGTGGAATCGTCAAAAGTTGACAAAATTTCAAAAACAATTTCGGAACAATATTGCAGCAAAACAGGTATTGAGCCGGTTATTTCCGTAACACACCCGGCACAAGGAGCAATGATTTTAGACAGTAAATCTTAAAAAGTAAATCTCAAAAAATGAATTTTAGAATATGATATAAGAAACGAATATAATCAATGAATCATTGACAAGAATCGGATTTGTTTCAATATTTTCAGTATTTTTAATATTTACAATATTTATCGGCAATCCTTTTCGTATTCGTCATTGATAAACGCATAATCTTTAAGTGTTTCGAAAAGCGGATCGGTTTCTGTCCGGCTAAAACCAATGTGATAATGCCGCCGCCAACCTTCGGCATATTCGTAACGACCGGAAAGTTTACCGATTTCGCGTGCGGTTTTTTCCATTGAAACAAGATAAGAATCCATTCCTTGCGAAACATCCAGCCAATTTTTTTGACTTTCGTGATAAGCCAGCATGATTCGTTTTTGTTTCATGACGCTGGAAATATTAACGTACATTCCGGCATGGACAATTCGGCGAAGCATATCGCGATTACCATGAGGTTGAGCGTGATAAAGAACAACATCTTTACCGGTTGATGGAAAAGGCGGATCAACCGGCATGTTCGGCATTCCGCGACAAAACGCCGCCGCAATACCAAGCCGTACAGCATTCTGATGATCTTCCATGTAATCCAACGGTGATTGAAGTAACAAAATATCAGGAGCCGCCTGACGTAACACCGAAGCAACTTTAGCAAGCGTATCTTTTTCAAAAAAAACGTTGTAATCGTCAACCAACGGAGCATGAAAAACAGCACCAATTGAAGTTGCGGCTTTTCGGGCTTCTTCTGTTCGGACACGGATTATTTCTTCGCGTGAAAATTCTTCCGTTCCAAGCGAACCATTGGCAATATTCATGTAATGTAAATTCCAACCTTGTTGCCGTAACAACAAAAGCGTACCGGACATTACAAATTCAATATCATCAGGATGACATGCAAGCGCAAAAACTGTTGGCATAATCTTAAAAAAATCTCAAAAAAATTCAAAACCTAGACCGAAACGTCACAAATTTCCACGTAAATAATTCACATAATTAAATTTCCATGTAACAAAGAACCGGCTTATTGTATCTAACTTATAAGTGTTTGGCAATCACCGAAAACACCAAAAATAATTTCGGAGAAATTGATATTTTAATCACGCTATAATCATACTGTTCATATTCGTTGACTTGTGGTATGATTGTTGCGGTGTGATTGAAAGTACAAATTCGGTACACAAAAATATTGCAACGGTTAAACTTGATTTGCAGCAATTTGTGTTGACGTAAATACCAACGTTATATCGACGTTATATCGACGTAATATCATTGTATCGTTTGAGTTACATCATCAGAAATGCCGGTATTTTTTCTGTTTAAAATACCAAAACACTCATTAAACATCCATTAAATATTGAAGGAGTTCGTAAAGATGAAAAATTTATTTAACAAAATCACTTTAGTTTTTTTAAGTGTTTGTTTTATTTTATTTGCAGGCGTGTCCGGTGCCGAAACTCCGGTTTCTTCCAAAACAATTTCGCCGCAAATCGCCAACATATCGTCTGATCTTGAAAACTATTTGGCAAAACCGGATCATTCTTTCCGATGGGAAATCGTTGAAAAAACCGAAAATCATAACGAAAAATCTTACCTTCTCGAAATGACTTCTCAAATTTGGCATGACATTCCCTGGAAACATTATTTGTTCATCGTCATTCCCAATAAATTGGATTATTCCGATCATGCCGCTTTGTACATTACCGGTAAACGGATTGGTAATAAACCAAACGAAAAAGACAAATTGCTCGCCCGATCAATGGCGGAAGCCTGCGGAATGCCGTTGGGAACACTGTTTCAAGTTCCCAATCAGCCGCTGCTTGGTAATTTTTCCGAAGACGCTCTGGTTGGCGAAACATTGCTCAAAACATTGGAAACACAGGATACCACTTGGCTTCTGCTTTTTCCAATGGCAAAGAGTGCGATCCGTGCGCTGGACGCAATGCAACAAGCCCTCAAACAGGAACAACAATTAAATATCAAAGGATTTATCGTAACAGGAGCGTCAAAACGCGGCTGGACGACTTGGCTCGCCGCCGTTTCAAAAGACCAGCGAATTATTGCGATTGCTCCGATTGTGATTAATAATCTGAATATTCGTAAACAAATGGAATATCAAATCGAAACATGGGGCGATTTCACTCCCAGCATCAAAGATTATACGGAACGTAATCTTATCCGAAAAGACGATAACGATTTTTCAGAGTTTAAACAACGACTTTGGAAAATAATTGATCCTCATTCGTATCTTGATGAATTGACGTTACCGAAACTTTTGGTTCACGCAACCAATGATCCTTATTGGACGGTTGATGCCACGAAACATTATTGGGACGATATTATCGGTGTAAAATATCTGTCGACGCTTCCGAATGCCGGGCATGGTCTTGATCATCAGTTGCCCAAAGCGATTATGACGATTGCCGTATTTGCACGTTATGCCGCTAACGGCGAAGAATGGCCTCAAATGGATTGGGAACTTCAAGAACAGGATTCCCAATATACTGTAACTCTTAAAACGGAAATACCGGATTATCGAATCAAAATTTGGTCTGCCGTCTCAGAAACAAAAGATTTCCGCCAAGCAAAATGGACTTCAAAATCCGTCAGCAATGATTTATCAGAAACAATTATTATTGCCAAACCTGCTGCGGGACATATTGCGTTTTATGTCGAAATTGAATCAAAATATTACGGATTGCCGTTTTCCCTAACCACTCAAGTCTGGCGGTTTTAGAATAAATGTAATATTGTGAATATTTTAAAATATAAGGCATCGTGCGCTAATAACTTGCCTACAAGTGATATTGTGCTTTAATCCGAAGAATTAGTACAATTTCTCTATGATTATCTATGATCACAATATAATAACAATAATTTCGGAGAAATACAAAAGAGAAATACAAGAGTATTCAGGAATTTTTCGATGAATATTCCAAACGTAACAGGTAACACCGAAATCCAATCAATTGATCGCAATATTATCCGACACGGTTGCTAATAAAATTATTTTAAATGGTTCGTATTGTACTTTAAATCGTGAATTTGTATAATACTAAAATCAAATCAAAAACTTTTCATCTCGGATGGAAAAACCAAACAACAAAAATAGGTAATATTATTTGCGCACGTTGCCATAACATAAATCGTTTATTTATGAAACAATCCTCTCAATAATTACAAAATTTCCTTTGGAGAAATTATATGACACAAAAAAACATTAACCGCCGACGATTTTTGCAGGAATCGACAACAGCGGTAACAACAATCGCTCTAACACCGTATTTTTTTTCCAGTGCGCAACTGGTTCACGCGGAATCTATCGGTAATCGATTACGGTTAGCCCAAATCGGGACAGGCGATATTGCACGCACCTTTGACGTACCGCAATTCGATAAATTTGTTGATATTGTTGCTGCTTGCGATATTGATTCGTCGCATCTTCAATGGATACAAAATAATCCGAACATAGGAGCGAAAGACTCCGGCGGAAACAGAATCAAAATTGATACATATAAGGATTACCGTAAAATTCTTGATCGGAAAGACATTGATATTGTTTCCATTTGTACCCCAGATCATTGGCATACGAAAATTGCGATAGAAGCCTTGCAAGCCGGTAAACATGTTTATTGCCAAAAACCATTGACGCTCACAATTGAAGAATGTCAGAAAATTCGTGCGGCTTGCAAGAAATATAATCAGCAGGTTTTTCAAGTTGGTACGCAACAAAGAAGTTTCCGTGATCAATTTTTGATTGCACTTCTCATGGTCAGAAAAGGATTACTCGGTAACGTAAAACGAATTATTTGTGATCTCGAAGCCGGTGAATTTAAATTTAGCGGTACGATTCCCAAAGCCGAAGTACCGGAAACATTCGATTATGAAACATGGCTTGGACAAACGCCCCTAAAAGATTATCTTGCAACGAAAGAACTTGCTGATGATTGGAGAGCCTCGATAAAATGTCCCAATTTCAGCAGAGGACATTTTAATTTTCGTTATTGGTACGAATATGGAGGCGGTCAATTCAGCAATTGGGGGGCACATCATTTTGATATTGCGATGTGGATGATTGATCAAGTCGGTCCCAATCAAGGTCCAACAAAAATCAAACCAATTCATGTTAAACATCCGGTTCCATTCAAAAACGGTTACCCGACCATCGACAACGCTTATAATATTGCAACAGAATTTCACGTGGAATGTCATTTTCCAAACGGCGTTGTGATAGAAGCACGTCACAACACACCAGATGGTAACGGTATTCTTGTTGAAGGAACAAAAGGACGAATTCACGTAAATCGTTCTCGTATTAAAGGAAAACCTTACGAAGAAATTGGCGGCGGATATCAAGCCAATGGTCGTTCCAAACCATATTCCGAATTGCCGGAAATACAAAAACTCTTTCCCGAAGAAGATTTTGTACAATTATACAAAGGCAAGCCTTTTGAAGACTTTGGGTGGAACGAAAACGGTCACAAAAAGAATTTTATACGTTGTATTCGGGAAGGCGGTTTGCCGGTTTCCGATGTATTCACAACGGTTCAAGTAACGAATGTTTGTCATCTCGCTGTTATTGCCGCACGTCTTGGACGTGAAATTGAATGGGATCCAAAAACAGAAAAAACCGGCGATACTGAATCAATGACTTTCCTTGCCCGCGAACAACGGAAAGGATATGAAATTCCAAACGTATGAAAAAATAACAAAGAAAATACGTGGTTACATTTTCGTGTTTTTGACAATTTTTAACATTTACCTATTTTTAACACTTTAATCAACTAAGGAGAAATTAACAATGACCCAAAAATATTTAACAATTCTCTGTTTGTTTTTGGTAACATTAACTGTTTTTTCAGTATCCGTATTATGTGCGCAAGACGAAAAAACAACAAAAATTCTTTGCTATTCGCGTTCTTCCGCATGGGAACACGAACCGACAGTGTTGCTTCCCGACGGAAAAACAACAATTTTCGGTAACGCATTGCGTGCTTATTTTGCCGACAAAAAAATTCCTGTCGTATTGACGGAAACTCATGACGGACGGATTTTCAACGGCAATATTGATCAATATGACGCTTTTGTTTTCTATTCCTGTAGCAATTTGCTTGCGGATAAAAAAGATGAACCGGAATCATCCCATGCGATGACCAAAGAAGGTTTCCTAAAATTTCTTGATGCTGTTCGGTCAGGAAAAGGATTTGTCGGAATTCATTCCGCAACAGACACTTATAGCGGTTTACTGGACGAAAACAATGAAGACCTTTACACAAAATTAATTGGTGCACGTTTTATTTCGCATGGACCAATGCAATTCGGAACAGTAAAGGCTGTTGATCCGGTTCAACTTCCTTGGCTCAAAGAAACCGGCAAAAACATTACCGATTTTGAGGAATGGTATGCAATGAAAGACTTCAATAAAGATATGCATGTTGTTCTTGTTCAGCAGTTGACTGCGCTCGAAGGCGATTGTTATAAGCGGTCTCCTTTTCCTTCCAGTTGGGTACGAATGGAAGGAAAAGGAAGAGTTGCCTATTCCGCTTACGGTCATGCTATTCCGTTTTGGAAACACCCGGAAAACGTGCGAAAAATCGGTGAGTTTATCGAATGGTCTTTGGGGCATTTTGATCTTGATCTGACACCGAATATCAATCAAGTTACTCCAAACTGTGAAGATTATAAAAAGTAACAACATTAAAAATCGCAACAATTGATCTGTTCTTGATGTTACATAATATTTCAACGACATGTTCCCTTGTCGGTTATTCAGAAAATTCCACCACAAATTAGAAACAATATTATAAAATATTTTTTTGATACTTTATTTGCGCACAGTCCCTAATCGGACAATTTTTGTGGACAATTTAGTTATTTCGTATTTCCCAAAAAACGAAAATTGTTTCGGAAATTTAGTTTATGTTTCGTGCAGCATACACATTGTTTGAGGTTTTGATTTCGCTTGTTTTGATGACGGTCATTTTGATGTTCGTTACGATGGCGATTGATCTTTATCTTCGGCAAATGATGACGAATCGGATGGAAGTTGAAGAATCACAACTTGCGCGTGCTGTACTGGAAAAGATTTCGCGGGATATTCGTTCTGTAATTGTGGCGGTTCGGGAAGAGCAACTCGAAGTTGATACGGAATCTCTTACATCGCTTTTTGGTTTTTCTGCGGATTTAGGTGTATCTGATCTAGGCGGTTTATCAACTGCTAACACCGGTTCGGAATTAACGGAACAGCCGGAAGTTACGGAAATTTATGGAATTATGCCGGGAATTTACGGCGACACCGAATGGATTCAGATTGACACGACGCTTTTGCCGCGTGGTGAAATGTATGGTTCACGGCAAACGCGAAGTTTTGGTATGGCGGATCGTTTAAGTCCTTCGAAGACTATTCTTTATTATCTTGGCAGTGAAACGGGACAAATGACCGGATTTGATGATCCGCGGTACCAACCGGATCAACTGATTGGTTCGTTGGGGCGTTCGCTTGATCCGTCGGCGGTTCGTTATGGTCTTTTCCGGCGTCAACTTGACCGGTTTGTAACACAATATGCCGTCAATGAGGGGCTTGAAACGGAATATGAACAATATGATGAACCATTAGCACCGGAGGTTGAATGGATTGAGTTTGCCTATTTTGATCCGACTGCCGGTCAGGAAGGTTCAACTGGTGATTGGGTTGAATATTGGGACATGGACGAACGCCGGATGTTGCCGACGGCGATACGAATTACTGTTGCTATTAGGAAACAATCATTGGGTCAATCTATTTTTTCATGGTCTGATGATAACAGTACAACAATTTCAACAATTGTGTACTCTCTCGTAGTGCCAATTCCCGTAACTATTGAAATTCCCGAAACACCGGAAAACAGTGAAGAACAAGTTTTATAGTCAGACTTTTGCAAATATCGTGTTTCGCATTGTAAATAATATAA
>JAISNF010000661.1 GCA_031276415.1 Planctomycetaceae bacterium | reverse complement strand
TCGAATCCTGTCGCCCCGACTAAACACGAAAAAACCTTGTAAACAAAGCGTTTACAAGGTTTTTCGTGTTTAAGTGATATATCATTTTTATCATTCATAATATTTCAGCCATGTGAGCGAATATTCCAAAGATTAATGCAATGTTTCGCCGTAAACATTGGTCGGCGTACTCGCCGACAGTGTCCCTGTTTTCGGACGGAAATGGAAACAACCTCATTTCTACCTAATTTTCTAAACAAAACAACCTCAGTAGCAAAAAATCTAAAAACAATCCACCTCATTACCTCATTAAAAAAGAACAATCATAAATGAGGTAATAAGGTTGCGTGTGTGTGATTTTATTTGCTACTGAGGTTGTTTTGTTAAGAAAATTAGGTAGTTGTTAGTTAATAGTTAGTAGTTAATAGTGAATAGTTGCGCAAGCGGAATTATTTACCAAAACGGTTTTAATCCGCTTGCGAACTATTCACTACTAACTATTAACTATCGTATGTTGCCCTTTTAGGGCGGAAGAAAATTATCATCAATCGTTGCAACCTAAATTGTAACTATATTTTGATTCCAATTGAAAAAAATTTTTCACTCTGTGTTCTCCGTGTCCTCTGTGGTTAATAAAAAATTGTAATTTTTTTCAGAATAGTTTTGCGTAAAGGGGTGAAGATTGTAGGAGTTCTTCATGGGTTCCAATGGCAATAATATTTCCATCGTCCATGAGAATAATCCGATCCGCCAAAGTTAATGCCGATAGACGATGCGTTACCATGATTGTAGTTCGCCCTTTTTTGAATTTTGCTAAGGCTTCGTGAATCATTTTCTCGCTGGTAATATCAATCTGGCTCGTTGCTTCGTCAAGAAGAAAAATAGGCGGATCACGCAAAATCGCCCTCGCCAACGCAATACGTTGACGTTGCCCGCCGGAAAGTTGCCCGCCGGCTGGTCCCACAATTGTCCCATAACCATTGGCTAACTCCGCCTCAATAAAATCATGAGCAAACGCTAATCCGGCGGCTTCCATAATCTCTTCTGCGGTCGCCGATGGATTCCCATACCGAATATTGTTGAAAACAGTATCGTTAAAAAGCACCGGGTCTTGTGTTACCAACCCGATTTGCCGGCGCAAATCCCGAACCCGAACCTCGGTTACCGGTAAACCATCAATCAAAACCCGACCGGAATTGACATCAATAAATCGCGGAATCAAACTCAATAAGGTGCTTTTTCCACAACCACTAACCCCAAGAATCGCAATACATTCGCCAAATGGAATCTCAAACGAAATATTTTTGAGTACAGGACGATCCTCGTATTGAAAACAAACATTTTCAAAACGGATTGATTGAGCATGTTTCGGTAATGGAATCGGACGATCAATATCCCGAATCAATGGTTGACGGTCAATCAAAACATAAACCCGATCCGCAGCCGCCGCAGCCGCCTGAAACATTGTAAAAATATCCGACAATTTACGAGCCGGATCAGCAGAACCCGCCAAAAGAGCAAAAAAAAGAATAAGTTCGCTAAAATCCATCGGCTCAGAAAGCATCGGAATCCCCAAAAGACTCGTCCGGTTGCCCATGACAAGATACGCCCCAACAACAATCGCAATACAAATCATCAAAATACCAAATAATTCCGTTAAAGGATTCGTCAACGATTCATATTTGGCAATTTTAATAGCCTTAGCACAATAGGTACGATTTATTCGGTGAAACTTCGCCCGTTCTATATTTTCTTGAGTGAATGCCTTAACAACACGAATCGAGCGGAATGTTTCTTCAAGTCTGCCGTAAAGATTGGACATCTCCTCCATGCTTCGCCGGACAACTCGTTTAATAGAACGGGCAAGCCACCGAATACAAATAACCGCAAGCGGAACAAGAAGAAGCGTTACCAAAAGAAGTTGCCAACTTAGATACGCCGCCCCGCCTAAACAAACAACCATTTTAATCGGTTCACGAATTAATTTGCCGTAAATAACGTTTAAACCTGTCGTCAATTGCGACATATCATTGGTAAAACGGCTCATAATGTCGGCAATTCCCTCGCGGTTAAAATAATTGACTTCGTAATTGAGAACTTTTCTGAAAAATTCTTCACGAATAACCATTGCCGTTTTTTGAGCAATCCATGCCGAAAGAATTCCGTGAAAAATAATAAAAATAATTTTTATAATTGTACCGGTTAGAATAATAACTATCAAAAAAAGAACCGTTTTGAATGGAGTATTGGGAGTATATTTTGCCGCAAAAGGTTGAAACCAACGAAAACAGGAATCCCGATATTGCAATTGACGCAATAATTTTTCTTTTTTGGCGATTTGGTGTTTCTTTTCCGGTGAGGAAAACTGGAGAATTTGAAGTTCCTGTGCGGTTGTTTGAATTTTTTCTTGAGTGATGCGGGCTTTATGTTCGATCCATGTTGTGAAAGTATTATTTTCTTCTTTCAGACAAATTTCCGTGATAGGATAAACAACCGCTGCAATATTTCCGCCCCAAAGCAAACCAACCAACCACGCACAAAAAATTACAGAAACAATCAGAAACCGGTATTTGAATGTTTGTTTTATCGCACGAAAAAAATTTGCCATGATATTGCGGTTAATTTCGGTTAGGAAGAAAATAAAATGAAAAAAAATAATAATCAATAAAGATAATAAATTTAACTATTAGAAAAAAGTTGAGCAATTATACTTTTCAGAGTAATGAAGGGCAAGAGGAAATTGTATTGTTTTCTTTTGTTTTAAATTACCTAAATATCGCAATATTAAATGTCGAAATAAATACATGGTAATTTTAATGAATTGGGGAATTTGAGAAGATTATAGCCGAATAAAGGATTATAAATCGTAGAACCTCAAAAAATACGGGAAAAATCGTTTGAAATTTTGAGCCGATGCGATTTTATCTTGTATATTTTGTCAAAGCGAGAGATTTAATTCAAAAGGTTAAATTTGATAAGAACCCTGATTGGAATATTTACAATTTATCGAGTGTCCGATTGATTGTTTTTACGAAGTGTTTCTCTAAGAAATTCAGTGTTGTGCGAGGGCACCACACCGGAGTCCTATAAACCCAAATTAAGGAGAGTTAAAGAATGTCGAAAAAAATCTTGCTGCCAGCTTTAATTGTTTCGCTGGTTTGTTTTGTCAGTTCTTTTGCGGTTGCTGGTGACAGCAAACCGTGCGAACAAGTCAAGCCTTGTGAACAAGTGGAAGTTGCAGTGCAACCTTGTGAACCTGCTGCATGTGAGCCGTGTGAAGCGGTTTGCAAAGTGAAAAAGCAAAATCTCACTTTGTTAGATCGTATTCTTGGCAAAAAAGAGCGGTCATGTACGCCGTGTGGTCCTTGTGATCCGGTAGCGGCGTGTGAAAAAGTTGCACCAAAGGCGTGTAAAAAAGCGGAAGTGGTAGCAGCATGTGAAAAGATTACACCGCCGCCGTGTGAAAAAGTTACACCAAAGGCATGTGAAAAAGTGGAACCAAAAGCATGTGAAAAAGTGGAACCGAAAGCATGTGAAAAAGTGGAACCAAAAGCGTGTGAAAAAGCGGAACCGCAACCATGTACACCACCTGCTTGTGAAAAAGCAACTCCGGCTGCGTGTGAAAAAGCCGCTCCAGACCCTTGTGCGCCGAAAGCGTGTGAACCTCTTGCTCCGCCCTGTACTCCCTGTAAATAATGATAAAAAAAGAATTGTGTTCGACAGAAACAAAATGCTCTCTGTCTTCCGCAACCGATTTATTTTCGGAATAAATTCTAAAAACCTCGTCCGATTTTCGAACGAGGTTTTTTTATTTAATCACAGATTATTTAACCACAGACGACACAGAGTTCACAGAAAGAAAACGTCCGCAGATTACGCTGATTATCGCAGA
>JAISNF010000657.1 GCA_031276415.1 Planctomycetaceae bacterium | reverse complement strand
TTTCCGTAGGTTCCGCTTCGCTACACCTACGGTTATGCATAATCTCGTCCCTGCGGGACTTAGGAAATATTACGGAATTTCTACTAAACCAAAACATTACTGAATAAATACAAATTTTTTATCTCTGCGAACTCTGTGTTCTCTGTGGTTTTAAAAAGTATATTTGAATTTTTAGAAGTTCCCTAATGTTAAAATAAATTGTCCTTAAAATTGTGTTTTTATATTGAACTGAAAATTGAAATCAATATTAGCAACAGTAATCATTTTGTATCCTACTTTGTATCATGTCTTCAACACCAAAATATCGTTGGGAACTTCTTGCGTTATTATCGTGCGCTTTTTTCTTTCATCAGGCAGACCGTGCGATTTTTGGTGTTTTGTTGTCCTCAATCAAGGAAGATTTGAAGTTGAGCGATGATCAACTTGGTTTTGCGGCTTCTGTTTTGTTTTTTACGCTTGCGGTCATGGTTCCTATTGCCGGTTACATTGCGGATCGTTTCAGTAAAAAATGGATCATCACAATCAGTTTGATTTTCTGGAGTTTCGCAACACTGTTGACCGGATTGGCGCAAGGTTTTGCCGGAATTATTTTATTCCGAAGTGTCGCAACTGCCGGCGGAGAATCCTTTTACGCACCTTCCGCTTATCCGCTTCTTGCCGCTTACCACACCGCCACACGCTCAATTGCGATGGCTGTTCATCAGGCGGCACTTTATGCCGGTTTAATGTTCAGCGGATTTCTTGCAGCAGGAATTGCTCATTATTTCGGTTGGCGCGGAGCCTTTTTTCTTTTCGGTTGTTGCGGTATTTTACTCGGCGGTGTTTTCATTTTTCGCCTGCGCGACTTGCCCAAAAATATTATCTCGTCCGAAAATCAATCAAATCAACCCAATCAATCCGATCAACAGACGAATCCTTCTCTTTCTCTTCAAAAAGTTTCTCTTCAAAAAGCAATTTCAATTTTCGTGCGAAATCCTACCGTATTGCTTTTAACTGCCGGATTTACAGCGATTGTTTTTGTCAATAACGCTTTTGTTGTTTGGGCTCCTGTGTTTATCGAATCAAAATTCTCCGTTTCAAAAATAGAAGCCGGCGGTTACGTTATGTTGTATCATCATTTAACGGCGTTTTGCGGTATTCTTTGCGGCGGTTTTTTAACAGATCGTTTGGTAGTTTGTTTTCCGCGATTCCGGCTTTTTGTTCAATTTTCTGCCATGTTGCTTGGTGCTCCGGCAATTTATTGTTTCGGAATGAGCGGTTCACTTTCCGCCGCATGGTTTGCTGTTGCCGTTTTCGGATTGTTTCGCGGTTTTTATGAAACAAATACACATGCTGCCGTATTTGATACGGTTGAACCTCAATATCGCGGAATGACTGTCGGATTGATGACAATGACGGCATTTCTGATCGGTTCAACATCAACAATCCTTCTTGGTCGATTAAGTACAATTTTCGGTGTGAAGGACGGATTATCATACGGTTTTGCGCTGCTTTCCGTTGCGTATTTAATCGGAGCAATCGCTGTTTTTACCGCAATGACTTTCACCTTTCACCGAAACCGAATCATCGAAAATCACGCTTTTTAAACCATAAATTTATTTTTATTAACCACATTTATTAACCACAGAGGACACAGCTGATAGTTGAGAGTTGATAGTGAATAGTGTCGCAAGCGGAATTATTACCAAAATGTTTGTAATTCCGCATTGCGAAACTCTCCACTATCCACTCTCAACTATCAAATTTCCTTCTCTGTGTCCTCTGTGGTTAATAAAAATAAATACACATTTAAGAATTATCGTTTATGAAAATCACTGGAATTAAAACATTTATTTGTTTCGCTCACCGAACCAATTGGGTTTTTGTTAAGGTTTATACAGATCAGGCGGGTTTGTGGGGAACTGGCGAAGCAACTCTGGAATATAAAGAACATACGGTTGCCGCCGCATGTATGGAATTAGAACGCGATTTGATCGGACGTGATCCGCGTGATATTGAGGCAATCTGGCATGATTCTTATCGTGACGCTTATTGGCGCGGCGGTCCCGTGTTGATGAGTGCTATTTCGGCGATTGATATTGCGCTTTGGGATATTTTGGGAAAAGAACTTGGTGTTCCGGTTTGGCGGTTGCTTGGCGGTAAAGTCCGGGACAGCATTTCATGTTATGCTAACGGTTGGTTTGCGCCCGCAAAAACACCGGAAGAATTCGCCGAAAAAGCAAACACCGCAGTTAAAAACGGTTTCAAAGCGTTGAAATGGGATCCGTTCGGTTCATCGTACAGAAATATCGAACCAAACCATTTCGATCAGGCAATCCGTTGCGTAAACGCTGTTGCCGAAACAGTGAAGGGCAATGCGGAACTCATGATTGAAGGTCATGGACGTTTCGATTTGCCAACAGCATTGCGGATTGGAAAGGCTCTTGAACCGTACAATATTTTGTGGTTTGAAGAACCGATTATTCCTGATACAATTGAAGCCCTTGCTGATTTGCGAAGGCGAATCAAAATTCCCTTGTCGTTTGGGGAACGGCTTTACGGGCGTTGGTCTTTTCGTACATTATTAGAATTGCGGGCTTGTGATTATGTTCAACCTGATGTTTCTCATGCCGGAGGAATTACGGAACTCCGAAATATTGCGGTTTTAGCGGACACGCATCATATTCCGTTTTGTCCGCACAACCCAAGCGGTCCCGTCGCCAACGCCGCAACATTACAGTTAGCGGCGTCGCAACCTTCGTTTTTCCTTCTCGAAACAATGGCAACCGATGTTCCCTGGCGAAACGAAATCTGCAACGAAAACATTCAATTCTCCAACGGCAAAATGAAAATTCCCGACAACCCCGGAATCGGTGTTGAAATTAACGAAACCGAAATTTCCAAACATCCGTTTCAACCAATTGCACTTCGGCATTACAAAGGAACGCTGACTGAAATTCAACCGGAAAACACAAAACCCTTTTTTCAATAAAGTTGCATTTTTTATCGTGTGAACTTTCTAATAACTCGTTTTTTTATTAACCACAGAGGATACAGAGAACGCAGAGGAATTTTTAACGGATGTTCCATTTTTGGTTACCGTTCAAGTCTCGCCAATGTAATTGCAAATGAAACAGGATTTCAACAGATTCATCTTCATTATACTCTTTAAATACAATGACTGATGTTTTTATTACAGTTAAAACTTATCCGACTTTATCGAAAAAATATGATGTAAAAATACGGTGAGTTTGTTTGTAGACGGAATGAATTAGGGCGAAATGAAGCGTTTAACGTCAACGATTATCTTTCGTTATTGATATTTGATATTGATATTCGTTGACTAATATTCATTTTCTGTGGAGAGGGGTATATTGTAACGGCGATTGGCAAGATTTTGTTGTTTTTCCCGTGCTTGCTGTTGGCTTTCCTGGCGGATTTTTTGGCTCAGTACCGCCGCATCATACCAGGTAAAACTCAACTCCGGATTCGAAGCATAACGCCCCAAAATACGAAGCGTTTCCGCACGATGACTTTCGTTGTAGAGGAAAACATATCGCTCCTCGCCCTTAACTAACGCCAAAACATTTATATCCTGACTCACGGTCGTGTTTCCTTTGTCGGCTAATACAGAATGGTTACTTTCCATCGAAAGTGTTGTTTGTTGAGTATTGTTTTTCATGATCAGTATGAAAATCGGGTAATAAATTTTCAGGCATGAAAAAAATTGTGTCGTAATTGTTATCGGACAACTCCGGTTTCAATTTCAACCGTTTTGGCACAATTTTTCTTTTTTGCCCCTAAAATAAAAACTGTTTTCCTAAAGGAATGAATAATCACTATATTTTAGTTAATAGTTAATAATACATAGTTCATTGTGAGAAAAAGAAAATCCTAATCCGTTTCCATTTCTTCACGATTAACTAAATCAATACGATTTGTTTATGTTATCGTTCATTCATTTTTTGTATTTTTACAAAAACTCCGATATTCACTCTTCGTTAATCTTTAACACTGTTCCATGACAAACGATAATTGCAACTAATTTAATTACTCACTACTAACCAATTCGCTATTTTAATATTCCAATGTTCTAATATGGTCGTTCACCGCCTTGCCATGGTTTCCATTGTCGTGTTACTTTTTCGGCGGTTCCTGCGCCGCCACGAGTGGAAAATATTTCCCAGATATGAAGACGGCAACAAAAACCAATAAATTCGCTTCGATTATTTAAGATTGATTGTTTTCCGGCAATTCTTTTATCATCCCGAAACAAAAAGTCATAATCGTACAACGCCTGCATCAATTCACTGTCGTTACCGTTGTAAATATTGATATGGCTAATAAACGGGGCATTGCTTTTTATTTCCCGTTTAGGGCGTTCCGGTTCGGGACTTTCGGGAATAAATCCGCGAGGATCAGGCCAATCAGCCGGCAAACCGGGGAAACGATTCGGTTCGCCCATAACCATTCCGGGTTGACCTTCAACCGGCATTCCGGGCATCAAAGGCGACATCAGCGGAACCGGCATAACCGGCTGGTTAATCCAACCATATTGAGCAAGTTCTTCCGGTGTTAAATTAGTTGGTTGCGGAAAACCCGCATAATGACCTTGATAAAGACCGAAATTGATTTGATTTTGCTGGAACAAAGGATATTGGTTTTGATCTGACCAGGGATTTTGATTTGGTTGGGTTGCGTCACTTCGCCAAGGTCCGGCGTGAAGCGGATGAGGCATTTCTAAAGAAAACGTAACCGCTTCTTTTCGCTGATCTTCGGCGGAAAGCGGCACTGCTTCGGGAATATACGGAACTCCTGTTTTTTCAAGCATCTTGTTAATAGATCGTTCCTGACAATATTCCGCATATTGAGAAAGAACAGATTCCTCTGAAGTTTCTTTACCCATATTGTTCGGAATTGTTCCCGCCGCTAATCGTATCGGATTTTCTCGTTTGGCTGATTTTGGTTCCTGAGGTTCAGAGTGAAAATCCGATGGAGTTTCTATTTCTGTTTCGTTTGGTGATTTTGTTTTCTTTTTCCGTTCTGCCGGCGGCGGAACCGGTTCATATTCCGGCGTTTGCGTTTTAAGTTGGGCGGCAGCAAGTTCCATTTCGGCAAGAAGAACAACTTTGTCTGGAATAAATTCTTCGTGTTCTGTTCCCCAAGGCAAATCGCAACCGGGCGGAATCGGATGAAAATACGGATTAACCGCATACCATTCAGTTTCAAATTTGACAAACGGCGGATAATTCATACTAAAACCATGTATTTTACCAATCACAACAGCGTCAACATTGAGAAGTTGGGCAAGATAGCGAATATCGTCAACCGATTCAAATTTAGGTAAATCGTTTTGCAACATAGTTTCTTCGACAATTTTATTGGCAATCACCCGAAATCCCGGAATTTTCTGGAGTTCATTACTGAAAATGCGGGCAAATTCACGACCGTCAACATTGGGATTATCTGTGTAGTTGTAAAATGGTACAACAGCGATACTTTGAATTTGCGGAAACGGATTATGAAGTGTTGGTTTATACCGCACAACCGGCATAATCTCACAACCGGTTTGCCAGAAAACCATTAAAAACAATAACAAAATGAACAATTTAGGCAATTTCATATCCTTTTACACAAACATTCGGAAAATCCGCTACAATTCAAATAATCGGCAAAAACAACCAACTTTCTCCAATTTATTTTCCACAAACAAAGAATTTTCGTAATCTCTCAGAAAACTTCTAAAAAACACAATTTTATTTTTTATTAACCACAGAGAACACAGAGAGCACAGAGAAAATACGTCCGCAGATTATGCAGATGAGTGCAGATAATTTTTTGAGAATACAAAACAATAAAACAGACGAGTAATTTTTTATTTTATATTTAAAAATCATCTGCGATAATCTGCGTAATCTGCGGACACTTTTCCTCTCTGTGAACTCTGTGTTCTCTGTGGTTAAATAATCTGTGGTTAAATAATCTGTGGTTAAATAATCTGTGGTTAAATAATCTGTGGTTAAGTGAAATGTTGTACGGGATTGTTTGATTAACTGGTATTGACAGGGTTTGGGTTAAATGAGATATTAAATGCGAAACGGTGATTGGCGGTTTGTTTTATATTATGGACACAAAAAGTTGTCGTTGTGTAAAATTTCGTTTCCCGTCAATTTAATATCATTACAAATATAAAATGAAAGTTGTATCCCCGAATAATAGGGAAGTGAGTATATGTTTTATGGAAAAAATTAAAGTTGCTTTGTTTGGTTTTGGAACAATTGGAACTGGTGTTGCCAAAATTCTTTTTAATCATGCCGACCGAATTGCCCAAGCAACAGAACAAACTGTTGAACTTGCTAAAATCTGCGATAAGGATGTAATCACCCGACGCGATGTTGAAGTGCCGTCGGGTGTTCTTTGTTCCGATGCCGAATCAGTTTTCGCCGATCCTGAAATTAAAATCGGAATCGAATTGATTGGCGGTTTGGAACCGGCTCGAACCTTTGTTTTGCGTCTGCTGGAAAACGGCAAAGATGTTGTAACCGCTAATAAGGCTCTCATCGCCCAACACGGTAACGAATTATTTACAACAGCACGGAAATTTGGACGTACAATTGCTTTTGAAGCGGCAGTTTGCGGCGGTATTCCTATTTTGTCCGCACTTTCAACCGCTTTGCAGGCAAACACGCTCCAATCTATTAACGCTATTGTTAATGGAACAAGCAATTATATTCTTTCGCAAATGGAAAGCGGTAAAACTTCGTACAACGATGCGGTGTTGCAGGCACAAAAACTGGGTTACGCCGAAGCCAATCCTGCAATGGATGTGGACGGCACTGACGCTGTTCAAAAACTGGCAATTCTCGCTCAACTTGGTTTCGGAGCCAATGTCGCATGGAAAAATATTTCACGTTTGGGAATTGAATCTATTGAGTCGATTGATTTTCGTTATGCTAAAGAACTTGGTTATCGAATTAAATTGCTTGCGGTTGCGGAACGTAGTAGTGGCGGTTTGGAGTTGCATGTTTCGCCGACATTGGTGAAAGGCGACAATCCGTTGGCGCGGGTTCGTGATGCGTTCAATGCGGTGCGGGTTGTGGGCGATTCTGTCGGTTCGGTCTTTTTTCAAGGACTTGGTGCGGGACAATTACCGACCGCATCCGCTGTTGTCAGTGATGTTATTGATACGATTCTTGGTCGCACGGCGATTACATTTCGCACGCTTCATTTGTGGGATTCCGCCAAAGCATCCATTGCGATTAAAAGTCCCAATGAATTTTTCGGTAAATCTTATCTTCGGTTTAGTGTTCAGGATCAACCCGGAGTGATGCATGAAATTTCCGGTGTTCTCGGAAGTCATGGAATTTCGATTGCGTCAA
This sequence comes from Planctomycetaceae bacterium, assembly GCA_031276415.1. GTDB lineage: Bacteria > Planctomycetota > Planctomycetia > Pirellulales > Thermoguttaceae > WRKP01. The sequence goes on along the minus strand of JAISNF010000657.1, from coordinate 1,708 downwards.
TGATTCAGCATGAACCGGAAAATAAAACAAATACAGAACCGGCTGTTCTCATTTTGACAACTCACGAAGCCCGTGAAGGTGATCTTCTTGAAGCAATTATTCAACTTCAACAACTCCCAGCCGTTCTCGGTAAAATTGTCCGCTTGCGTGTCCAAAATTAAATTCCAGAGGTGTAATTTCTTCATTAAACCCCAGAAAACACAGAAAAAATTTGTCCGCAGATTACGCAGATAATCGCAGATGAGTGGATCGTGTTGCAATGCGGATTAAAAACATTTTGCCAATAATTTTCGCTTGCGAACTATTCACTATTCACTACTAACTATTAACTAAAAAGTCATCTGCGGACACTTCTTTGTTTCGGACAATCAATGATTTTAATTTCGTCTTCGTTTAATCCGTATAATTCGTAAACTAATCGATCAATTTCGGCGTCGATTTTTGTGTGTTGTAAGTTTGCGGGTTGTACGTTATTTTTAATTTGTTTGGCAAAATTGATTTGCGTTTCCAAAAGTTGCGGCGATATTTTTTCTCTTTTAATTGATAATTTGGCGAGTTGTTCGATATATTTATTGAACGTTTCAGGGCATGGTAAATTTAAAATCATTGTTGTCGTGAAAACAACGCCTTGATTATAAGTTGCGCCGCGGTATTTTTTGCCGATGTAATAAATCGCTAATTTTGAATTGAGCAACGTCATCACCGCTCTCAATTTCGTAACATCGTTGTCGCCGTCAAGAATAATCATCGTTGACTTGCCCGGAATAATTATCCCCTCGTCATCAATACAAACATCCAACAAGGTTAATCCCTTAATCAGTAATTTCGGACGAATACTTTTTTGCCCGTATGAATTTGTAAAATGTTCAAGAAATGTACGTTTATCCACCGCCGGATTTTTATATTTGTCCCGCAAATAAGTCATTTCGGCAAGTCCCCATAACGGAATATATTTTGCAATGGTACCGGTATTTATTATTTTAAGATCACTATCGCAACGAAAACTCCCGTCCCGAATAAACGGTTTCAATTTATAACAATCAGAAGTCGCACAAGCATTTTCGCACGAAATACCTCGAATATCGCCGATAGTTTTTTTTATTCTCTGAATTTTTTTAACAATATCAATCGAGTCCGATAATAACCAATCCAAATAATAAGGCGGCGGAATTTCCGATTTGTCCGTACTCCCAAGACAAACAATTTTGTTACCGTTCAATTTGGCAGTTTGTATCGCCGCAACATCGCGTTTGCCAAAACCAACAATTACCGCATCAACAACCGCATCAGTAAAAACATCGCGACCACAATCAGTTAAAAAAATAAATTTATGAAACAATCCGTTACGAACCGCATCACCATAAGATTTAACAAGCCATTTGTCTGAAGTAATCATCGCCGCTAAACCGTTATCATTCAACAAATTAAACGCACATTCCAAAAATGCAATATACAAATCCCAATTGCCGCGAGTGTATCGCATTTTTTGCGACAAATATTCGCGTTGAGCCGCCAAGCCGGCATTGACCATCGTTTCCGAATCAACGTATGGCGGATTTCCTACAACAACGTCGAAACCGCCGTTTTGAAAAACTTTTGGAAACTCTTTTTGCCAATCAAACGCTTTGACAGGATCAATTTTTGAATCAGAAATTAGCGAATTGCCGCATTTAATATTTGCGTCAAGAAAATTTAATTTGCGATTCGG